>JBGVQH010000052.1:0-11499 GCA_045127475.1 Candidatus Scatosoma sp. | reverse complement strand
CGAGCAGTTCAAGGCGCGGTGAGAGAGTGTACAAAAGTACATGACCGAACACCAACGCTGAAATGCGACGTATATACGTGTTTTACTTAGATTTTGGGAATAACTTTAACGCCAGGGCCCATCGTCGATGCAAGCGTTACGCTCTTAAGATACGTACCTTTTGCAGCAGCGGGTTTCGCCTTAACGATTGCGTCCATAAGCGCGGTGTAGTTTTCAACCAACTTTTCTGCGCCAAAGCTCTTCTTACCGATAGGGCAGTGGATAATCGCGGTTTTGTCAAGTCTGTATTCAACTTTACCTGCTTTAACTTCTGCGATTGCCTTTTCAACGTCCATCGTAACCGTACCCGACTTAGGGTTAGGCATCAAGCCTTTAGGACCGAGGACACGACCGATACGACCTACCATACCCATCATGTCGGGGGTGGTGATCATTACGTCGAAATCAAACCAGTTTTCGTTTTGGATTTTTGCAATGAGTTCTTCTGCGCCTACGTAGTCTGCGCCAGCAGCTTGTGCAGCGTCGGCTTTCGCACCTTTCGCGATAACCAAAACTCTCTTCGTCTTACCAGTACCGTGGGGCAATACGAGTACGCCACGAACCTGTTGGTCTGCCTGACGGGGGTCAACGCCCAAACGAACGTGCAATTCAATCGTTTCGTCAAACTTAGCCTTTGCAGTTTCCAAGAGTACGTTTACAGCTTCTGCTGCTTCGTACTGTTTCGTCAAATCAAATGCTTTTACGCTATCTAAATATTTCTTGCCGTGTTTCATCTTTTACCGCCTCCTTATTACTCTTCGACGGTTACGCCCATAGAGCGAGCGGTACCGGCAACCATGCTCATAGCGCTTTCGAGCGACGTGCAGTTCAAATCAGGCATCTTCGTCTTTGCGATTTCTTCTACCTGTGCTTTCGTCAGCTTACCAACTTTTACCGAGTTGGGTTTTGCGCTTGCCGTGTCCAAACCAAGAGCTTTCTTGATAAGAACGGGTGCGGGAGGGGTCTTCAAAATGAACGTAAACGAACGGTCTTGATAGATCGTTACGACTACGGGAATGATGAGACCGGGTTTGTCTGCCGTCTTTGCATTGAATTCCTTCGTGAAACCGGGAAGGTTGATACCGAACGGACCAAGCGTAGAACCTACGGGAGGGGCCGGGGTAGCTTTACCGGCGGGAAGTTGCAATTTTACGACTGCTGTAATCTTCTTTGCCATAATAAAATTTCTCCTTAGTGGTTTTTACAAGACGCCTTGAAAGATTTGACGTCTCTCCCACTTTTTTAACAAATGAATTGGCTTACGCCATGATTTGAACGCAAGGCGCTCATGATTTGAAAACCTGCGGTTTTCATGATTTGCCGACTTTATCGGCATTATTGTAATATCACCATAATGCAAAGCGATGCTTTGCAACTCGTGTCCCCTGGGGGCAATTCATGTTTGTAAAACAATTCATGCACCAAAAGTGCAATTCATCATTTACTCTTCGTCCGTCTTTTCCTCGGGCAACGGCGCGTCTACTTTGCGGATTTGGATATATTCCACTTCCACGTCCGTCGTTCTGCCAAACATGGTGGTCGCAATCTTTGCCTTTTGCGCGGTAGAGTTCAATTCCTTTACCGTGCCGAAGAAACCTTTCAAAGGACCGTCTTCGATGGAAACGGTATCGCCGATTGCGAACACTTCGTCGGAAACGAATTCTTCGAGACGCATCTTGCGGATTTCTTCCGCTTTCATAGGAATCGGTCTGCCCTGAGGGCCGCAGAAACCCGTTACGCCGCGCGTACTGGTGACGTAATACCAAATCTGGTTGGTGTAAATCATCTTGATAAAGACGTAGCAGGGAAGAAGTTTTTTCTCAACGATTTTACGTTTGCCGTTCTTCTCTTCAATTACCTGTTCCATCGGAATTTTCAAATCCACGATGTAGTCGCCGAGGTTGTTGTTCTCAATCAACTTTTCCAGGTTGTCCTTTACCATGGATTCATATCCCGAGTACGTATGCAGGATATACCATTTAGGTTCTTCGTTCATTGGCATATACAATCCCTCCGACTTACTTCGTCAAAAGCCCTAACAGCTTCATCAAGCCCAGGTCTACGCCCGTAACGATCAAAAGAAATGCCGCCACGATAACCAGAACAACGCCCGTCGTCTTCAAAACCGTGGTAAATTTAGGCCACGTTACTCTTTTAAGCTCGGAGAACGTTTCCTTGATCTTTGCGCCCATGCGCTTAAACCAGTTGGGTTTTTTATTCTTTGCCTTTGTTGCGTTTGCCATCTGTTACCTCGCATGCGCAAGCGGATAAGCCACTAGAGGCTTACCTTGCGCTAAAATGGATTATTTAGACTCTTTGTGTTCCGTGTGCTTTCTGCAGAAAGGACAATACTTGCTTAAAACGAGTCTATCGGGATCGTTTTTCTTGTTTTTAATCGTGTCGTAATTTCTCTGCTTGCACTCCGTGCATTCAAACGTGATTTTCGCTCTAGCGGTTTTAGCTTTACCTGCCATAATCAAAAAACTCCATACAAAAAATTACACCCCTCTTGGGTGCGTGCAATTAAGTTTATCACACTTTCAAGGGGATGTCAATCTTTTTTTAAAGCTTTTTTAAATTTTTTTGCATTTTTACAAAATTATTTTTTTGTGCTTTTTCGACGGATTTACTCACTCTTTTCCTCCGTTACGCACACACGAAACCTCTTTACCTCACCGGGCAAGGAAAAAACAAATTCATTTCTCCCCGCCGCTTTGATAATTCCGACTAAATACTCCCGTGCAAGCGCGCAAAGCTCGCTCGTAAAATCCTCTGCCGTTACCGTTTTTTCCTGAAATACTTCCTTCGTTTGCATACTATCTTCTCCTTCTCGTTTTATCGCGCACACGATATTTATATTGTATATATAGTATAACAAAGGAAATTTTCTTTTTCAACTTTTTTTGGCAAAATCCGCTTGTCTGCTTTTGTCCGTTTTGCACTACTTTTGTCGAAAATTGTCAAGGCTACAATTTATCTTAAACTTTTAACGCGCTTTTTCGTGCTTTTTTGCAAATATGCGGGAATGAACGGCTTATAATCCGTATTCTTCCGCCAACTTTTTAAACAGGGGCAACGCCTTTTCGATACGCTCGGTTTTCACGCAGTAAGCGATACGCACCCAACCTTTGTAGCCGAAATCCGCACCGTTTACCAACAATAATTCGTATTTTTTCGCGCGCTCGCAGAACGCCGCCGCGTCCTCTTCCGCCGCCTTTACAAACAGATAAAACGCGCCGTCGGGATACACGCAGGTAAACCCGTAATCGGTCAACGCATTATACAAAAGGTCGCGGTTGCGCTTGTACACGCTTAAATCCGCCGTCATGCCGTCGCATTCCGCCGCCACCCTTTGGAAGAGCGCAGGCGCGCATACAAACCCCAAAATCCGCCCCGCGCCGCACACCGCCGCGTACACCGCCTTTGCGTCCTGTGCTTTGGGATTGACCGCAATATACCCCACGCGTTCGCCCGGCATGGACAGCGATTTGGAGTACGAATAACAAATAATCGAGTTGTCGTAATATTTCATCACGCAAGGCACGAGAGTTTCCTTGTCGTACACGAGCTCGCGGTAGGGCTCGTCGGAAATGAGATAAATCGGCGCACCGTATTGCGCGGAATATTTTTCTAAAATCTCGGCAAGACGAGCAATCGTCGCACCGTCGTACACCACCCCCGACGGGTTGTTGGGGGAATTGATAAGCACCCCTTTTACGCGCGGATTCATCGCCTTTTCCAGCGCGTCAAAATCGGGCAGCATGGTCTTTTCATTCGAGGGCAGGACGGTGAGCTTTGCCCCTGTACCCGAAACGAACACCGCATATTCGGGAAAATAGGGCGCAAATACGATAAATTCGTCCCCCTCGCAAGCCAACGCGTGAAAAGTAATCGTCAAGGACGCCGCCGCTCCGCAGGTCATATATAAATCGTCCCCCGAAAGCGCTACGCCAAAGCGTGCGGTAAATTTTTCCGCAATCGTATCGCGAACGACCTTATCTCCCTGCGCGGAAGTATAACCGTGGAGCGCAACCGAGGGCGTTTCGTTGACGATACGGCAAATGCTCTCGTTCACCGCGTCGGGCGCGGGCACGGATGGATTGCCTATCGAAAAGTCAAACACGTTTTCCGCACCGATTTCTCCGCTGCGTTTTTTAGCGTACTCAAAAATCTCTCTAATCGTCGAACGCTTACTGCCAAGCTGATACATTTTTTGATTATACATAAAGGATACTCCTTTAAAATGATTTGAACGCTTTGCGTTCATGAATTGGCTTGCGCCATGATTTGAAAACTTTTGGTTTTCATGAATTGCCGACTTTGTCGGCATTGGAAATATTTCCGCAATGCAAAACAACGTTTTGCTATTTATGCGCCAATGGCGCAATTCATGAAATTTTATTTCAATTCATGCGGTTTAGCCGCAATTCATTGACTTTTTAACGTTTACTTGCGCTTGCGTTTTTTGATAAGGCGTATCGTCGTGTCGCCCAAAATCACGCAGCCCACCCCCCCTAATCCTAAAAAGCTGACCGCTTTGCCCTCTTCCAAATAGGGCGTTTCGTAGCGGAGATCTATGCGTTGCTTTTCCACTTTGCCGTCGAGCTTGATTGCCATAAACGCCGTGTCGGCTTTCAAAATTTCCCTTTCCACGCCGTCCACGTACGCCGTCCAGCCCTGCGAATAGGGCAAGGTCAGCACCAAATAACCGTCCGTAACCGTGGTGATTTCACCCGACAAACCCTTATTAGCAAGCCGTACGTTTTGCAACGCCGTCGCCGTTTTCAGCGTATTCAAAGACGCTTGCGTTTGCGTAACGGGAATTGCCTGAATCTCCACGCCGTCAAAATGCATATCGCCGCCCTCGCTGATGGAAAGCGCAACATCCAACTGCTTAACGCCTTTTTCAATCACGCCGAAATTCAGATAAATATCCCGCGCGTCGCTGTACATCAAGTTCCCTTTGGGCGAATAGGCATATTCTTTTTCCACACCGTTGCAGTTTATCAGCAAGGTCGAATTGTTCTTATGCACTTCTTTAACGCCCTTAACGACAAAATACACTTCGTGCCCCGTATAATCAGTTTCTCCCGTCATGGGCACGCAGAATTTCTTGACCTCCGTTTTCGACTTATGCACGCTGTCAATGGTTTCAATCGGATAAGTTTTTACTTCGCACGCATACGACGCAGCGCTTTGCACGCCGTCCAACACCACACCGTCGAGGAGCATATACTGCCGTGCCAAAACGGGCAAATCTAAATATTGTTCGCGCGCGTAGACTCTGTCCGTCATAAACCCGAACGGCAGATAATTTTCGTTTTCGTACAGATACTCGTACCCGTCTACCTTGCTAAATCCGTAGGGCTTGCCCAGCACGTCGTAGCTGTATTTTACGGATAAAAGCGTTTGCAACGCATACCGCCCGTCCAAACCGCCCATACCTAAATTCTGCGCAGGGTTGTATACCCCGTTTTCCGTCAAGAACTGGTACACACCGCTGTCGGCTATCGAATTATACAGCGTCGTACCGTAATAGCCGTTGTTGATTCCGCGCGTGGCAAAATTATCGTACCATACCCCCGTGGCAAGCGAATCGCCACGGAAAAACTCGTCCTTGCTTTGCTGTGCGATAAATTTCTCTTCTCGCGAGAAAAGCGCGGCGTACCGTTCTTTGCCGTCGTGCTGGGACGAATAAATGGTGTAATACGCAAAGCAGTACCCAACCGTCAGCGCAAAGCCGAGCATAAACAATAGAGTAGGCTGATAAATTTTCTTGAAAATTTTCGCCACGCCCCGCTTTTGCAACAGGCGCAAAAGGAAATACGCGCCGACCCCAACGCCAACTGCTATCGGTAAGCCCGTTGCCAGCGTAAGCAACCAAGAAAGCTCCGCCGCCCCGAACACCGCGGGCACTACGCTCGCCAAAAGCACCGCAACGTACACCACGAAAAATCCATTGATTTTTTTAATCGAGCCGTCGTCATACGCCCGTTCATCACCGTCCGTCGATTGCAAACCAATCATAACGTAGACAAAGAAATTCAGCCCGTATGACCAGCGGTTGTTGCTGTAATTAAAAATATTCATGGCGTACCCGAACAGGGGCAACACGTACCCGATTGTCAACACAATGACGAAAATTCCGTGCATGCGCGTGCGCTTGTCCTTTTTAAATAGCGCGTACAGCACCAAAATTGCGTTTGCCAAATTGACGGACACAACGCTGTAATTTTTTCCCGTCATGGGCACGAACAACGACGCGCTCTGGGATAAAAAGGTCGTGAAATTGAAAATATCCACACCCTTAGAGCCACTTCTCGCCGCGTGCAAATACCCGTACAGGTTGGGGAGCAACACTACCCCTGCCAGCACTACCGCCAAAAGATAATACACGCCGATCGGCACAAGCTTTGCAAAGAAACCCTTTACGCTCTTTTTTTCGCCTTTCAAGGCGCAATCGTGGAAATAGTAGGCAATCGCATACGCCACAACAAATACGCTGAGCGAAAAGAATACGTAGAAATTAGACACCAAACAAAGGAACAGCGCCGTAATAAACAGGTAGGGGCGTTCTTTGTTGAACAACTTGTCCACGCCCATAATGGCAAGCGGCAAATAAATCGGTCCAACGGACAAATTGTAATGCCGCACGAAAGTAAACGCAACGAACCCCGACAGCATATACGCCGCCGACAGCATAATCGCGCGGGAATTTGCCACCTTTTTATAACGCAAATACGCAAACATGGTCAGTGCGCAGGCAAGCTGTTTGCATGCCATCGTCAGCGTATAATTCGCCATGGCGTTAAAAGGCAGCGCAAATAAAATGACGTTGAACGGGTCAAACAGAGAATAGAACGAAAACGAGGTTAAATAATCGGCGCCCAAGCCGATATAAAAATCGTAATCGCCGATTGCTTTTAACCAGCCCGCTCCTTTCATATGTTCGAAAAAGGTAACGAACTGCGTCGCGCCGTCGCCGCTCATACCCGTCCAAACGGTATACGTACCGCGGAACAAAAAGGGCAACAGTACGAACGTCAAGCTGACCGTGGAAATCAGTACCGCCCACAGCCACGCTTTCGCCGCTTTCATACCGTCCAGTCTGTCCATAACTCCTTTCATTTTTTCGTAAAAGGCTTTCTTCGTTTTGTTTTCACCCGTTTCCGCCGACATTTTCTCGTCCTGTCCTTGCTTGCGTTTTTCTTATTGCCTTTCAGTATACCACGCTTTCCTGATTTTGTCAACAAAATCGCCGCGAAAAGGAAAAACGCCCCGCCGTGAAAGGCGTACGGGGCGTTTTCTCGTTATGCAGTTTTATAAAACACAATCGCTATTCGCCGTCCAAGCCACTTCCTCGTAAATCTTATCGACGGTCGTTTTTTTGCCGCCACAGCCTTTCTTGCGTTCTTCAGAGTGAGGCAAGCCAACCGTCAAGACAAGTTGCACGTCTTCCGTGTTCATATCCATTTCGTAATATTTCTGCAAAGGATAATCAATCAACACAGCTTCCTTTTCTTTCTTGGGTTCGTATACCTTAAAGCGTGCGGTTTCATTCCGTTTGAAATACAGTTTCGAATCCAACTCGTTCACGCCCACCTTGTCTACGTCAAACACAAGCTTGCGTACGTTGCGCCCATCCTTATCCATCTTATAAATCGACAGGGACTCTTTCTCCTCGCTCACTTTCTCTTTGCGCGTATAGAACAACGCTTTTTGCAGAGGATATACCGCCTCGATATTCTTCGCAATCGCGATATTGTTCTTGCCGTCGATACGTACCGAACGGAGGGTATCGCCGTAATCCTTGTAATAAATCAAATTGCCGAAGAATCCGATAAATTCTTGAATCTGCGAACAAAGCACTACCTGTTTCTTTCCGTCTGCGCTAATCTTCACAAGCAAGGAATTTACTCCCTTGCCCTTATGCACGTACATCCACCCGCCAATATCACAGATAATTCTATCCACGTTCTGCATGATTTCTTCACGCTCGCCACCTGCAAAGCTGTTGCGGACGAGCGGACAATATTCTTCGTTGCCAACGCGGTAATACACCTTGCCCTCGATTACGTCTACGTATTCGTACACGTTCGATTCCACAACGTTGCTTTCCCCCGTAGTCATATCATATACGAGGATATCTTTGTTGTACTTGTTGGGTTTATCCACCGTGTATACAATCTTGTCCTTGCATACGGTGCAGATTTCGCATTTTTCGTCCAAAACCTGCTGACATTCGCCCGTTATCAAATTGCAAACCATAAATTTCGTTTGCAGTTCTACGACGGGTTCTTTCTTCTTCGAACCGCAGCCCTTTGCCTGTACGGGAATGGTTTTTTCTACGAACGTATAGAACAGACGGCTGTTTAATTTCAGAAGTTTCTTGCCTTTCTTGTTGTTCTCGGGGAAGACCACCTTTTGCATTGCGGGAATTGCTTTCTTGGCAATTTCATTTACCATATCCACGACGATTACACTTTCGGGATTGAGCGTAATATCCGCCGCTTCCACCATCTGCCCTTTCTTCCCGCCCTCTACGGGTTTCATTTCCCGTACCGCGCGTTTCTTCACGAGGAACGCCTTACCGTTGTTTATCAACGCGTACTGATACGCGCTACCGTCGTTCATCGTATAATCGGACGTTTTCCCAGCGTCCACCTGCGTTTCGATATTCGTGTACGCATTATAACTGTAAATGCCCTGATTCAGCTTGAAATAATAAATTTTTCCGCCGTAGCAGGTAATAATCTTCGTGATGCCCGCCACGATAGGTGCTTTCGAAGGCTCACCGTCCACCACCTCGTACAAAGACCAAGCCTTGGGTGCTGCCACCTGTTGCGTTTGCTCTGCCTCTTGTCCCTTTTTCGCTTTCTTTTTACCAAGCTCCTTTACGTTTAAGGTCTCTACGTACGATTCGTTCTTGAATACGAAATACTTACCGAAGAAACGGTAAAGCTCCCCTTCAAAATTATAGAACTGGTTGATGTTGTTAATCAGCCGCACGCTTTCGCCGTACCCGCGCACCCTTTCTAAGAGCACGAGCGCACCGCTCTTGTCGGGATTTTCGCTGTTATACATCTGCAAAGCCTCTTCATACGCAGCTTTCGCATCAATGCCGCGCACGGCAAGCTCTCGGCTCTTTTCGGTGTTGAGTGCCGCCTGTGCCGCCAGATAGGCGGGCAGGTCGCTAATGTCGGTTACAGCATATACGTCTCTGTCGTACATAGCCTTCAACTCTTCAATATCCGCCTTAATCCCCGACAGTTTTGTCTTTTCCAATTTAAACTTTTCCGCATATTTAATCGCGCATTCCAAGCGGTTGAAGACATTCTCTTTTTCTTCCAACAATCTCTTGCTGACGTTTACGTATACGTCGTACGATTCGTACGCCTCAGTCAAGTCGTCGGGGTTATACGCTTCGCCGATTTTTTCAGCAATCCCTGCCAACCCCTCTATTTTTTTGCGAACGGGAACGGCAAGCCCCTTATACTCCAAATACCAAGCCGACGCCACCGCGCCGTTCTTCATTTTATTATTGCTGATAACACTGGAAATTTCAGGAATTTCAATCTCCGCGTCCGTTTGATATTCTTTCCACGCATACGTTTCAAAAAAGTTTTCGAGGAACACAACACCCGATTCGGGATTGTCAAACCCCATCATCGCAACCGCGGCAACGCCGCCGACGGTTTTCCCGCCCTCTACGGCTTTGCTCCCCGCAAAATCTGCCACGTTAATCAAGCTGTCGCATGCATAACACATTACCGACTGCTCGTCGTCCTTGTAAATGAGTTTACTGCCACAATTCGGACAAATCCCCGACAAGTTACTCATTATTCCCAACCCTCCTAAAATTTAATTTATTTTTGCACTTTACTTATTATGACGAAATTTAAGGATAATCGACCCCGCCGTTGGGCGGTTTGCAACGTTTAATGCGCTTTATGCCTTTGATAATCCCGTACACCAACCCATATTTTTTAATCGCAAGAATCATATAGGTAGAACAAGTCGGCTCGAACCGACATCTGCCCCGTGTCTCCATCGGCGCCCACGCCTTGTAGGCAAGCACCGCGCCGATTGCTCCGCGTTTTATCAAGAAATAAGAAAGGATTCCCGCCGCCGTGAAAAAAATCCAGCACGGAAAAGGAAATACTTTAATCGCTAATAACGTACCCCCTACCCATATCCCGACGAGCGCCAAAATCGGCAAAAACAAATACGTCCATAAATCTATGATACGAATTTCTCTAATCTGTCCTTTCATACGCATTTCTTCGTTCGGCACAAGCCCGCGGCAGTTTGCTTTCCAACCTCTTTTATTATAAATGATTATTTTATTTATTGTATCACATTTCTCAATACCTGTCAAGGGGGGATTTTCAAATTTCTATGCGAAAATTGTTTTTTTGCGCGTATCGCTGCCTGATGTATTTTTCAAACAAAAAATAAACGAGAACAGCATACTTGCTTTCCTCGCTTTTTGTGCGTGCGCGGAGAATTGCACGCTCGTTCGCGGCTCCGCCCTCAATTCCCGTCGAGTTGTCGGTATCATACCAAACAAAAAAGCACCCACAAAGGGTGCTCATTTGTTTGGTGCGGTCGACAGGAATTGAAGATGTGCGACTATACAAAAAAGCCTTGATTTTTAAGGCTTTTTTACGTTGAACGCCAACGTGGACGCCAAACTTTTTGAAAATATATAAGATGGTACAGGTGTTATTTACAGTAATATAAAAAGTCCTATTTAAACACAAAAACAAAAGGAATAAGTTATGTTATTGGGGGTATTCCTTATACTTATTATAGACTTCGTAAAAGAAAGACATATTGTTGAATCCGACAAGATAAGCAGCTTCGTTTATTTTGAATTCACCGCTGGATAAAAGTCGTTTTAAGTTTGCAATTCGGATGGAATTTCTGTATTCGATGGGCGACTGTCCTGTATATTCTTTGAAAAGCCGTCTAAAACAGGATTCGCTTACGCCACATAATTCGGAATAGTAGGACATTTTTTCGTTTTTAAAATAAAATTGCTGAAATTCTTTTATTGCAGGGAGAAGCTTTTTATATTTGTGCGGAGTAGTGATTGTTGGAATATCTATATGGTATAAAAGTTCGTAAATTTTACTTGCCAGGAATAATGGATTAGACATATCGCTAAAAGTAATTGAGTTAAAAATTAAATTGATTTCAGGCATATTTAGCAGGATTGGTTTGGAGAAAATCTCAGGGAGCTGTTCATTATCAAGTTCAAAATTTAAGATATAGATTTTTGTGTTGTTTTTGAGATAAGTAGCGATATAAGGATAATTCTTTGGAATGAATAAAGCACATTCGGAATCAAGTTGTAATTTTTTCTTGTCTTTATTAAAAAAATATTCTAACGCCCCACGCGTTACGAAAATGAATGAAAAAAACGGCTTGCCTTTTGCGTAAGGGAAAGTAAAGCTT
>JBGVQH010000051.1:0-6771 GCA_045127475.1 Candidatus Scatosoma sp. | reverse complement strand
ACCTATCTATTCGCAAAACGAAACCAAGCGGTTGCCGATTGCAAGTATGTGTAAAATTATGACGTTATTGCTTGCTTTTGAGGCGATTGACAACGGGGCGTTGGACATGCAGGAAGAAATTGCGGTAAGCGAACGCGCGGCGTCTATGGGCGGTTCGCAGGTGTTTTTGGAGGCAAATGCGAAATATTCGGTAAAGGAATTGTTAAAAAGTATCGTTGTTTGCTCAGCGAACGACAGCTGTGTGGCGTTAGCAGAGCGAATTGCAGGAAGTGAAAGCGTTTTTGTGGAAAAAATGAATGAGAAAGCAAAGGAAATCGGTGCAAATGATACGTTGTACGCCAACTGTACTGGATTGCCAAAAGAGCCACAATATTCTTGCGCAAAGGACGTGGCGATTATTCTGAAAAACCTATTAAAACATGAGGAATATTACGAGTTTAGCAAGGTTTGGATGGATAAATTTCAACATCCGCAGGGCAGACATACGGAAATTACGAACACAAATAAATTGGTGCGTTTTTACGACGGTTGCGACGGTGGTAAAACGGGCTTTACCAACGATGCAGGTTTTTGCCTTGCGGCCACGGCAAAACGCGGGGATATGCGTATTATTTCCGTTGTAATCGGGGAAGAAAGTAGTCAAAACCGCTTTGAAGACGTGCGCACGACCTTTGATTACGCCTTTGCAAATTACACGTTAACACCGATTGTTGAGGCTGGTAAACAGCTAGAACAAACGGTAACGGTTGCGGGTGGTAAGGAAAAAACGGTAAACGCATATCCCGAGCGCGGATATTTCGCCTTTAACCGCCGAGGGGAAAAAGGGAATATCACCATAGAAACCCGCTTATCTCAGCCGAAAGCACCGATAAGAAAAAATCAACCTGTGGGCGAAATTCTTGTATATAATAACGGGGTAGAAGTGGAGAAAATTACGTTGCTTGCCGCAGAAAACGTGGAAAAAGCGAACTTATTTGACCGTATCCAAGACGTTGCGAGGGATTGGAACGCCCATTAAAGTTGGTAAATAAATAGAAAAATCCGTTTTTGTCCAAAAAAAGACGACAAAGGCGGATTTTTTATCAAAAATTTACGCGAACAAGCAGTACAGCCGTTGCATTTTTCGTGGAAATCTGTTACAATAATTATAACTATGTTATAATTGCATGCAAAAGAGGGTTGCAAATTATGAACGAGAGAGAAACATTGAGAATCAACGCATTAGGACATTTGGAAATCGGCGGCGCGGACTGTGTTGCGCTGGCAAAAGAATTTGGCACTCCCTTGTACGTATTTGACGAGGTGTATATTCGCAAAATGATGTCCGTTTATCGCGATACCTTGGCAGCACATTACGGCGGCAACGGTATGGTTTTGTATGCCTCGAAAGCCTTTTCTTGTAAGGCAATCTACCGTATCGCAGACGAGGAAAATATCGGTATCGACGTCGTTTCCGGCGGCGAGCTTTATACCGCAAAACAGGCAAATTTCCCCACCGAAAAAATTTGTATGCACGGCAATAATAAGCTCGATTACGAAATAGGCGAGGCTTTAGACGCGGGCGTTGGCTATATCGTTGCAGACGCGTATTCCGAAATCGATAAAATAGAGGCCGAGGCGGCAAAGCGCGGGGTTTGTCAGAAGATTTTGCTCCGTATCAATCCAGGGGTGGAGGCGCACACGCACGCATTCGTACAGACGGCGACGACGGATAGCAAATTCGGCTTTTCCTTGCAAGATGGAACAGCGGAAAAGGTAACCGCGTACGCGTTGACGAAAAATCACGTGCGTTTAGTGGGGTATCATTGCCATATCGGCTCGCAAATATTTGAAAAGCAATCCTTTGTGCTTGCGGTGGAAAAGTGTATGGATTTTGCCGCAGAAATGAAGAAAAAACTCGGTTTTACCCTTAAAACCTTGAATATGGGTGGTGGATTTGGTATTTGGTACACGGACGAGGACAGAAAAATTCCGCCTGAGGGCTATGCAGAATATCTTATTGCTTTAATCGACGGGGTAAAAACGAAAGCGGCGCAGCATGGTTTGGATTTGCCGTATCTGCTTTTAGAACCGGGGCGTTCGATTATCGGAGAGGCGGGGATTACGCTGTATACGGTTGGCGCAATTAAGGATATTCCCGCTGTGAAAAAGTACCTTGCGATTGACGGAGGCATGTTCGACAATCCCAGATATGCGCTGTACGAATCCAAATATACGCCGATTTTAGCAAACCGTGCGGCGGAAGAGGCAACGGAAATTGTATCCATCGCAGGAAAATGCTGTGAAAGCGGAGATTTAATCGCTGTCAACGTCAACCTGCCCAAGGCAGAAAGCGGGGACATTTTGGCGATTCTTTCGACGGGTGCATACAACTATTCTATGGCAATGAATTACAACCGCAACAAGATACCGCCTTGTGTACTTGTAAAAGACGGGCAAGCGGAATATATCGTAAAACCGCAAACGTACGAGGATATTGCGCGCAACGACGTCATTCCCGATCGGTTATTAAAACAGACAAAATAAGCGAACAAATGCTAATTTTCCGCAAAACGCTCACATGGTGAACTTGTAATTTTCGGAAAATTATGGTATAATTTTTAAAGTTATGGTACAAGCAATTCAAATTTTAGCCAGTTTGCTGGCGGTTATGTTCATTATTACGCTGCATGAATTTGCACATGCGTTCGTGGCGTACAAATGCGGTGATCCTACGGCGAAATTTTCAGGACGTATGACCTTAAATCCCGTCAAGCATTTTGACCCGATTGGGGTAGTTATATTCGCGCTTGCAGGTTTTGGTTGGGCAAAGCCCGTACCTGTCAACCCCAGAAATTTCAAAAATTATAAGTGGGGCTCGTTTTGGACGTCTGCGGCTGGGATTATCGTCAATTATTTGACGGCGTTTTTGTTTTTTCCTCTGCTCGCTTTGGTATATATCTACGTATTGCCAAAAGTGGAGGGCACCTACGCAGAAATCTTTTTATTACGATTTTTTCTTACAATGGTCGTAAGCTCGCTCAGCTTTTGCGTATTTAATCTTTTGCCGCTTTTCCCTCTAGACGGATTCCGCATAGTGGATTCGCTGAACAGACGGCGTGGCAAAGTATATCAGTTTTTATATAAAAACGGACAATTTATCTTGCTGGGCTTAATTTTATTGCATATTTTGTCGGGATATTTGCCGATATTGGCATACTTCGACGTGTTGGGTTACGTAATGACCTTTGTCGTAAGATATTTTTTAATGCCAATTACAGCGTTTTGGGAATGGATATTTGAACTTTGCGGAGTTTGGATTCCGTTTAGGATTTTTTAACAGGAGTAACCGATGGAAAAGGAAAAACTGACAATGAACTCGGTGAAAAATTTCGAGGCGGAAGTCGATTATACTACCGTGTTGGATAATTTTGAAGGGCCGCTCGATTTGCTTTTGTACTTAATCAAGCAAGAAGAAATTGAGATTAAGGACATCTTTGTTTCGCAAGTTACCGAGCAATTCTTGACGTATATGAAAGGCTTGCCGAGCTTAGACTTGGAAAAAGCGAGCGAATACCTCGACATTGCCGCAACGATTATCGACATCAAGGCAAGACGATTGGTGCCGCCCCCCGATTATGAAGAGGACGGCGAGTATGACAGCGAAGATTTCGGCTACGGCGATTATAACCCCGAGCGCGAGCTGATTCAGGCTTTGGAAGAATATCAAACTGCGAAAAAGCTGAAAGAGCGCGAAACGGTTGGATACATATTCAAAGCCCCTGATAAAGAGTTTGCAACGACGCAGATACAGTATACGGATATGACGTTAGACGGGCTTGTGAAAGCGTTTACCAAGATGATGGTGCGTTTGGAAACGAAAAAGCGGCAAAATCCGCCTCCGCGTGAAATTCCCAAAGACGTGTATACCGTCCGCGACAAAGTCAAACATATCTATACCAGCGTAACGACAAGAGAGGCGATGCAATTTGAAGAGCTGTTTGCAAACGATTCGACAACACCCGAAATCGTAACGACATTTCAGGCGCTTTTGGAACTCTTAAAACACCAATTTATCATTGTGGAGCAGGAAGAGCTGTTTTCTTCCATCACCATTAAGAAAAATCCGGATAGAAGAGAGGACGAAGAAATTGGAGAAATTGACGAATATAATTGAGGCGATACTGTTTGCATCGGGCGATGCCGTACCTGTAGACATGCTGCGTGAGAAATTAGAAATTACCAAACGTCAGGCGGACGATGCAATTCGTCAGCTGGAAAGAAAATACACGGGGGATTGCGGTATCCGCTTGCTGAATTTTAACCACAAACTACAGTTTGCAACCAACCCCGATTATAAGGAAAGTGTTTCACTTGTTTTGACGCCGATTCGTGAAAAGGAATTCACGCGCACAATTTTGGAGTGCGCCGCAATTATTGCGTACAAGCAACCGATTACGCGCAGTGAATTAGAGGCGGCGCGCGGAGCAAGCAGCGATTATGCCATCACCACGCTTCTGAGTTTGGAAATGATTGAGCCTTGCGGCAGAAAGGACACGCCTGGTAAACCGATTTTGTACGCTACGACGGATAATTTCTTAAAACGTTTTAAGTTGAAATCGCTTGCCGATTTACCTGATTATGAAGAGTTACTGCGTCGTATTGCAGAAATTACGTCTATCAGCGACGTTTCCAGCAATTATTTGTACGAAAAGGACGTATATAATCCTGACGAAGATCCTGATTTGATGGAAAATAGCGAAAAAGAACCTCAAGAGGTAGAAGAACCAACGGAAAACGGCGGGTTTGAACTTCCCGATTTCTTGAAAGATATTGAGGACGGAATTATCAAAATTCAATAACGTCCGATAAAATCGGCTGTAAAAAATACATAGAAGATAAGCGGCTTGCGCATAGTAAAGATATGGGCAAGCCGTTTTTTTATGCCGCTGTTACTGTACTGGGCGTATTCGCTTTATTGTTTTTCCCAATTTATTTGCAAACGGACGGGCATTATGATATGAACCGCCGAAAATTTGCATTTGGACTGTATTTATATGGTCGGTTGCGCTTGTTGGGTGGGTACGTAGGCGTTTATCGAGGTGGGATAGCCCTACACGTCAGCCAAAAAAAAGCGTTTTTAGTGCCGTATAACAAGGTAAACAGCGAGCGTAAACGGTTTTCCTTTATGCGAACCTTTCGGCTGATTTCGTGTGTTATAACGACGGAAACGGGGGCGGAATATCTATTGCCTATGTCTTATGCACACGTGCTCCTGCGAACGTATTTTTTTGCGATTGGCGGAGAAAAGGAGAATATCGAAGATAATATTTGGCTAACAGACGGGGACGTGTTGCGCATTTCCGCAAGCCTTATTTTACGGTTTAACCTCTTTTTGTTGTTAAAAAATCTTATCAAATTTTTAAAGGAGAAAATAAAATTATGGCGGAAAAAGAAAGAAAAATCAACAGCTTGATACAGTCTTCCTTGCAAAAGCTTGACAATTTGGCAAACGTGGATACGATTATCGGAAAACCGATTGTTACTGCAAGCGGATTTCAGTTGATACCCTTTTCAAAAATCACCTTAGGGAATTTAAGCGGCGGCGGGGAATACGGCGACGTGAAAGTTGTGAAAGAAACGGAGGATTTTCCCTTTGCCGGCGGCAGTGGTGCGGTTGTGAGTATGAAACCCATGGGATTTATCGTAGACGACGGAAAAACCTGCCGTATCATGCGTGTTGCAGACGAGCCGATAGATAATTTGATTGAACGCGCCAGCGATATTCTCCGTGAAATCACGGCAAAAAATTGATGAAACGGGACTTTTTCAAGGCGTTTTCGTTTTGCATTGCAATTATAATGGTAACTTCGTCCGTATGCTTTTTCAGTAAAAAAAGACAAATCGTTCTAGCATCAGAAACAAGCGCAGCCAAAGCTGTTTGCGTGATGGAGCAAAGCAGCCGACGGATTTTATACGAACGCAGCGGCGATACTCGTTTGCCGATGGCAAGTACGACGAAAATTGCTACGGCAGCGACCGTTTTGGATATGGAAAAGGATTTGCAGGAAAAGATTACAATCCCGCGCGAAGCGGTGGGTATTGAGGGTTCGTCTGTGTATTTGAAAGAAAACGAGGAATATTCCGTGCAAGATCTTTTGTATGGTTTAATGCTGCGCTCGGGCAACGATTGTGCGGTGGCGTTGGCTTTGAATTGCAGTGAAAACTTGGACGGATTTTGCGCGAAAATGAATGAAACAGCGCAAAGAGCAGGAGCTTTCGCCACAGTGTTTAAAAATCCGCACGGTTTGCCCTGTAAAGGACATTATACCACGGCGCGAGATTTGTCGTTGATTTCTTGTTATGCAATGGAAAACCCTGTTTTTCGCGAAATTGTCGCCACAAAATATTACGAGCCGTGCCATTGGAAGAACAAGAATAAAATGCTGACGGAATACGGCGGTGTGGGCATAAAAACTGGGTATACGAAAGAGGCGGGGCGATGCTTGGTATCAGCGGCAACGCGGGAGAATATGACGGTAGTTTGTACGGTGCTTTCCTGTCCTGATATGTACGCGTACTCGGCGCGTTTGATAGACGACGCATTTGCGGCGTATCGATATGTAAAAATCGCCGATACAACGCAGGACTTTACAATAAAGGACGGCAAAAAAGAGGTAAAGGGTAAACTGAAAGAAGATTTTTATTATCCAATGATGGACGGAGAAGAAAATCAGCTGGAAATCCGAACAAAACCATTTTTCGACAAGGAAATTGTCGGTCAAATTGAAA
>JBGVQH010000050.1:0-4611 GCA_045127475.1 Candidatus Scatosoma sp. | reverse complement strand
AGGTCTACAACCGCGGTGTGGCGCAACGCCCCGTAGCAATCGTCGGTAATACCGATTTGACGGGTACGAAAGTTACTTTCCTGCCTGACGCGGAGATTTTTGAAACCACGCTGTTCGTATACGATACCTTAAAGGGCAGACTGCGTGAGCTGGCGTATTTGAACAAGGGCTTGCGCATTTCCTTGGAAGACAAGCGCCCTGGGCAGGAACAAAAGGATTCGTTCTGCTACGAGGGGGGTATCTGTTCGTTCGTGGAAGAACTGAACAAGAGCCGTGAAGAACTGCTTTTCCCCGCTCCTGTGTATTTTGAAGAGCAAGAGGGCGACACCGTTTGCGAAGTGGCGATTCAGTACAACGAATCGTATAACGAGGTTATTTACAGCTATGCCAACAACGTCAATACTCGGGACGGCGGTACGCACGTTGAGGGTTTGAAGATGGCGCTGACCAAGGTCATCAACGACGCAGGCAAAAAGCTGAACGTTTTAAAGGAAAATGACAAGCTTTCGGGCGAGGACGTGCGCGAGGGGATTACGGCGGTCGTTTCCGTCAAGCTGACCAACGCACAGTTTGAATCGCAGACCAAGGACAAGCTGAACAACAGCCATATCCGCGCGTTTGTCAATAAATGCGTTACCGAGCATATGTCTACGTTCTTGGAAGAAAATCCGTCCATAGCCAAAGAGTTGGTGCTTCGTTGTATCACGGCGCAAAAGGCGCGCGATGCGGCGAGAAACGCCCGTGAATTGACAAGAAGAAAGGGGGTTTTGGGTTCGACCACGCTGCCTGGCAAGCTTGCCGACTGTTCGGACAGACGCAGCGAACTTTGCGAAATTTACATCGTTGAGGGGGACTCGGCAGGCGGTACGGCAAAGCAGGGGCGCGACAGACGTTTCCAGGCAATTTTGCCCCTCCGCGGTAAGATTTTGAACGTTGAAAAGGTAAGATTGAACCGCGTTTTGGAAAACGAAGAAATTAAATCCATGATTACGGCGTTCGGGTGCGGTATTTTGGACGATTTTGACGAGAGCAAGCTCCGTTATGATAGAATTATCTCCATGACGGATGCCGACGTAGACGGCGCGCATATCCGTATTTTGCTGTATACGTTCCTCTTCCGCTATATGCGCCCGCTGATTGAACATGGGCACGTGTACGCGGCAAAACCGCCCCTTTACAAGGCAAGCTTGAAAGGGCACGACGATTATTTGTATTCCGAGGAAGAAAAGCTGGAATACGATAGAAATGCGACGGGCAAAGTTGAATATCAGCGTTATAAAGGCTTAGGTGAAATGAGCAAGGAACAGCTGTGGGATACGACCATGAACCCCGAAACGCGTACCTTGATTCGCGTAACGATGCAAGACGCAGCCGAGGCAGACCAGATGTTCTCGATGCTCATGGGTGAAAACCCCGAAATGCGCCGTAAGTTTATCGAAGAAAACGCGGCGCTTGTAAAGGATTTGGACGTTTAAGGGCGGGCGAGTAGTGAAACTCCCGAATAGGAATATAAGGATAAGGAAAAAGAAGCATGGCTAAAAAAGAAACCAGCCCGGAATTAACCGAGGAATTTAAAAGAACACTTGCTATGACGAAAATGCTTGACGTAGAGGTGGACGACGAATTAAAACGTTCGTTCATTGCCTACGCCATGGCGGTAAATAAGTCCCGTGCTATCCCCGACGTGCGCGACGGGTTAAAGCCCGTGCACAGACGTATTTTGTTCTCTATGCACGAAATGGGGCTGTATAATGATAAAGCAACGAGAAAATGCGCCCGTATCGTCGGTGATTGTATGGGTAAATATCACCCGCACGGCGACAGCTCGGTATACGACGCGCTCGTGCGTTTGGCGCAAGATTTCACCATCAATTTCCCCCTTGTTTACGGACACGGGAACTTTGGTTCGATTGACGGCGACAGCGCGGCGGCAATGCGTTATACGGAAGCGAAATTGACCAAGCTGGCATCGGAAATGCTGAAAGATTTGGACAAGGAAACGGTGGATTTTATCCCCAACTTCGACGGCAGCGAGGAAGAGCCGACTGTGCTCCCTGCAAGATACCCCAACCTTTTGGTAAACGGTTCGGACGGTATTGCCGTGGGTATGGCGACGAATATTCCTCCGCATAACCTCGCCGAGGTTATCGACGGCACAATCGCCATGATTGATAATCCCGAAATTACGGTGGACGAGCTGATGGAATATATCCCCGCGCCCGATTTCCCTACGGGGGGTATGATTATGGGGCGCAGCGGTATTAAAAAGGCGTACAGAACGGGACAAGGGAATATCGTTATCCGCTCCAAATGCGAAATTGAAGAATACGGCACGGGCGGCAATACCCGTTCCCGTATCGTCGTTACGGAAATCCCCTATCAAGTCAACAAAGCACAGCTTGTAAAAACGATTGCCGATATGGTAAACGACAAGCGGTTGGAAGGGATTTCGGATATCCGCGACGAATCGGGCAGAGACGGTATGCGTATCGTTATCGAAGTCAAAAAGGACGCCAACGCGCAGGTCGTTTTGAACACGCTGTATAAAAAGACGAAGCTGCAAACCTCCGACGGTATTATTTTGCTTGCGCTTGTCGAAAACGGTACAGAGCCCAAGACGCTTAATCTTCGTGATATATTGTGGCATTATCTCAACCACCAAAAGGACGTTATCACCCGCCGCACTCGTTTCGATTTGAACAAAACGGAAGAGCGTGCGCACATTATCGCAGGTTTGGTGTTGGCGCTTGCAAACGTGGACGAGGTTATCCGTATCATCAAGGCGTCCGCAGATAAATACAAGGCAATCGAGGGCTTGACGGCGGCGTTTGAGCTGGACGAAAAGCAGGCGAACGCTATTTTGGAAATGCGCTTGCAGAGATTGACCTCGTTGGAAGTGGAAAAGCTCAACGAAGAGTTGGCGGCGCTCCGTGCGACGATTGCCGATTTGAAAGACATTCTCGCCAACGAATATCGTGTGATGGAAATTATCAAAAAAGACCTTACGGAAATTAAGGAAAAGTATCCCTCCGAAAGAAAATCGGAAATTTCCGTGGACTACGGCAATATCGACGACGAAGATTTGATTGATAGAGAAGATATCGTTATCACGATTACGCACGGCGGCTATATCAAGCGTTTGCCCGTGGACGAATACAAGGCGCAAGGGCGCGGCGGCAAGGGTATTACCGCGCACAGACCTAAGGACGAGGATTACGTCGAAAAGATGTTCGTTTGCTGCACGCACGACCCGATTTTGCTCTTCTCGTCCAAAGGTAAGGTGTATTCGATTAAGGGATATGAAATTCCCGAGGCGAACAGAACGGCGCGTGGGCGTGCGATCGTCAATATCGTGCAGCTTGACCAAGGCGAAAAGATTGAGGCGGTATTGCCTGTTTTGGAAAACGGTACGGGATATCTCGTCATGGCGACCGAAAACGGGTTGATTAAGAAAACGCATACCGACGAATTTAAGCGTATCCCCAGAAATGGTAAAATTGCCATTAAATTGCAGGAAAACGACCGCTTGATTGCCGTACGGTTCACGACGGGCGAGGATGAAATTTTGATTGCTTCCCGCGGGGGTAAGTGTATCCGCTTTGCCGAAACGGACGTACGTCCTACGGGCAGAGGCACGCAAGGCGTTAAGGCGATTACCCTTGCCAAAGAAGATATTGTTGTAGATATGCTGATTATCGACCCTGCATTTGATTTGTTCACGCTGACCTCGCTGGGTTATGGGAAGCGCTCTAAGGTTGACGATTACCGCTTGCAGAGTCGCGGCGGTAAGGGTATCAAGGCGGGCGTGTTCAACGAAAAGACGGGCGATTTGGTTAGCTTGAAACCTGTTACCGACAACGACGATATTATGATTATCACGATGGGCGGTACGATTATCCGTATGCACGCAGACACGATTAGCTGTATCGGCAGAAGTACGCGCGGTGTACGCGTTATGAACGTCAAGGGCAGCACGATTGCGACCGTGGACATTACCGAGCGTGATGACGAGGCGGAAGTAGAAGCGCCCGAAGAAACGGCGGCGGATTTAAGCCCCGAAGAGTTGGCGGAAGGTATGGACGAAACGGAAGAAATCGAAGAAACGGTGGTTTTGGACGACGAAGTCGTTGACGAAACCCCTGCCGACGAAGAATAATTAGGTTTAAGCAAAAATAAGACACCCCCGATTGCGACGTGCAATCGGGGGTGTTGGTTTTTATTTGCACTTAATAACCCTTAGGGCGTTCTACGCACAAAATATCGTTGGCGTCTAAGTCCAAAACAGTACAAAGGCGTGACAGCGTGTCCAACGACGGCAAAGTATGCCCTTTAATATAAGAAGAAATTTGTTGTTGGCGTACACCGATTTTTTGTGCGAGTTCTGTTTGCTTTATGCCGCCTTGGCGGATTGCCTCAGCAAGCTTTGCTGAAATATCTTGTGTTGTAACCATGTTTCTGCTCCGTTTTTTCTTAATTTTACACGGAACGCATGTTATTATGCTTGATTTACACGCAATACATGTAGTACAATATGGGCAAGGAGGTGAACCATGACGGAAAAAGAACTTTTAAACGCTATTGTGAAGGCAAGAAAGTCACAGAAAATAACGC
>JBGVQH010000049.1:0-2813 GCA_045127475.1 Candidatus Scatosoma sp. | reverse complement strand
CAGGGGGTAACGTATTGTTGGAAGGCGTTCCCGGCGTTGGCAAAACGCGTTTGGTGCGTTCGCTTAGCCGTGTGTTCAAATTGCCGTTCTCGCGTATTCAGTTTACGCCCGATTTGATGCCCTCGGACGTTACGGGTACGGACGTTATTGAAAAGGATGAAAATGGCAAAATGCAAACAGTGTTCCGCAAAGGGCCTATTTTTGCAAATTTGGTGCTTGCGGACGAAATTAACCGTGCGACACCCAAAACGCAATCGGCAATGCTCGAGGTAATGCAGGAGCACAAGATTACCGTTGGTAAAAACAATTACGTTCTGTCCGAGCCTTTCTTCGTGTTGGCGACTGAAAACCCGATTGAACAAGACGGTACGTATCCTTTGCCCGAAGCGCAAATGGACCGTTTCATGTTCAAGTTGATTATGAAATTCCCCGCGGTGGAAGAGCTTATGGATATCGTCAATATGACGCAGATTACCATGGCGGAAACGGCAGAAACGGTTGTGGACGGCGAAACGGTGCTTTCGATGCGTGCGTTGGCGGCTACCGTTCCCGTACATACGGACGCATTGCGTTATGCGACGGAATTGGTAACGAACACCCATCCCGAAGTGGATAGTGCGTCCGCGACGGCGAAGAATTACATCAAATACGGTGCATCTCCTCGTGCGGCGCAGGCGTTGATTACATGCGCGAAAGTGCGCGCTCTTATGAATGGCAATTACAACGTATCCCGCGACGATATCGATGCGTTGGCATACCCTGTTTTGCGCCACAGAATTAAAATCAATTACAATGCGGTGAACGAACGTCTGAGTGTAGATGACGTTATTGCGCAGCTCATTAAAGAAACGAGAAAAACGACGAAGTAAAACGTTATGGCGAAAGGGATTATCAACGAGGCGTTTTTGCAACAGATTGAAACGTTACAAACGCTACTCGAAAACAATATCGGCGGTTTATTCGGTGGCAACCGTAAGAGTAAAACGTATGGCTCGTCCTGCGAATTTGCCGATTATAGAGAGTACATTCCAGGCGACGACATCACAAAAATCGACTGGAACGTATTTGCGCGGACGGATAATTTGTACCAAAAGCTGTACTTAGACGAACGTCAGATGCATACGCGCATTTATATCGACGCTAGTCGATCGATGGCGTATGGTAAGCGCGCAAAAGCAGACCAAGCGTTGCGGCTTGCGGCTGCTTTCGCCTATCTTTCCGTGCACGAAATCGACAAAGTATCCTTGTACGTTATTCAGGACAGACAGGTACGTGAGGTTGTTTCGGGTATGGTGGGTAAGGACGCTTACGCGCAGAGTATATTCAAGTTAAACGATATTGTGTTTGACGGGGATAGCTATATCAGCGAAGCGATTATGCAGTCCAAGGTTGGTATGGGGGACGGTTTGTCCATTATCATCTCCGACTTTTTGACGGACAACAACTACGAAGATGCGATTAACTATTTGTCGGAGAAGAAGAGGGACGTATTGTGTTTGCAGGTGCTTTCTGACGACGAATTAAATCCCAAGCTCCGTGGAAAAATGCACTTATTCGATTCCGAGAATATGGAAAAGGATTATCGCAAAAATATTGATAGAGAGATAGCGCGTGCGTACAAACGGGCTGTGGAATACGCAACGGGCAGAATTAAGAATTACTGCTTTTCGCGAGGGGCAAAATATTTGCTTGTATCAGCGGAAGAGGCAATTACAAAGATATTCTTTGAAAACTTACCGGATATGGGAGTAGTAAAGTGAGGTTTTTATATCCTTTGGGTTTATGGGGATTAATCGGAATACCGATTTTGATCCTTATATACATCATTAAAAATAAATATACCGAGCAGACCGTATCCTCTACGTATCTGTGGACGCTGAGCGAGCGCTTTTTAAAACGCAAAAATCCGTTGACAATGATCACGGGTTTGATTGCGTTGGTTTTACAGATTTTGGCGGTTGCGGCAATTTCCATTGCGATTGCGCACCCCGTATTCACGTTAAAGAATGCAGCGCGGCAGTATTATTTCATGTTGGATTCGTCGGGTAGTATGGCGGCAGAGCAGGACGGTAGCTCCCTTTTTGAACAAGGGAAAGGGCGTATTCGTGAGATGATTCAAGACTCGGCAAACGGCAGTACGTATACCCTCGTTTGCGTAGGGGATACCTACGAAGTGCTTTGCGAGAATTACGGCGATAAGAACGACACGTTGCTTATGCTAGAAGAATTACAAGCCGGCGGCGGTGATGCGGCGTTGGACGAGGCGTTGCTCGGGGCGCAAAACGCGTTTACGCAAAACAGCGGCTTAGAGATGTACTTCTTTACGGATAAGAATTACAATGCTACGGCGAACGTTACGCTTGTGAATTTATCGAATGTAGAGCAAAATTATGCAATTTCCGATTTTGCATATTCCACAAAGACGGACAGCGTTATCGTAACAGCAAACGTAATTTCTTACGAAAGTGATAAGGCATTGACGATAGAATTGTATAAAGACGGAGAAACGACGGCGTTTGCAACCCAGACTGTATCCTTGTTAAAAGGGGAAAAGAAAGGGATAGAACCGATTATCTTTGAGGGCTCTTTCCATAGGCTTGACGCAGTAATTGTAGACGAGGATGGGCAAATGCTTGACAACCGCAGTACTTTGTTTAGTGCGGAGAGTCAAAGCGGGCATCGTGCATTACTTGTCAGCGACGCGCCTTTCTTCTTGCAAACGGCGTTGCGACTTGCAGAAAAGACAGCTGTTGAGCAGATTGCTACGGAAGATTATAAGGGGCAAAGCGGCTACGATTTATATATTTTTGATT
>JBGVQH010000048.1:0-3174 GCA_045127475.1 Candidatus Scatosoma sp. | reverse complement strand
ATTAAAAAACTTTTAAAAGAAGCTTACGCGGGCGAAAAACTCGTGTTGATTGAAAATGAATTTGGCGAAATCGGCATTGACGGCGGATTTTTGCAAGATGCGGGTATCAATATTACCGAAATGAATTCGGGCTGTATTTGTTGTTCGCTGGTCGGGGATTTTTCCAAGGCGTTACAACAGGTTGTGGCGCAGTACGCCCCCGAACGTATCGTAATCGAACCGTCGGGCGTAGGCAAACTCAGCGACGTCATCAAAGCGGTGAAAAATGCAGGAATCGATGGGGAACTCAACGCTTTTTGTACGGTTGTGGACGCGGCAAAATGCAAAATGTATTTGCGTAATTTTGGCGAGTTTTTCGGCGACCAAGTCGAAAATGCAAGCTGTATTATTTTGTCGCACACGGATAAGGTTTCCGAAGAAAAGCTTGCCGCCGCGGTAGCGCTTTTGAAAGAAAAGAATGCTACGGCGACAGTGGTAACGGCGGCGTGGGACAGTCTTGATGGTAAGGCGATCTTGGCGGCGATGGAGCACAAGGACAGTTTGCAAGCGGAACTTGACCGTCTTTGCTCTGAAATAGAGCATCATCACGAACACAATGAGCATCATCACCATCACGATCATGGCGAGTGCGACGACCCAGATTGTTGTTGCCATCACGAACACCACGAGCATCATCACCATCACGACCATGGCGAGTGCGACGACCCAGATTGCTGTTGCCATCACGAACACCACGAGCATCATCACCATCACGACCATGGCGAATGCAACGACCCAGATTGCTGCTGCCACCACGGGCACGACCATGAACATCACGGGCATGCGCATCATCATGCGGACGATGTATTTACGAGTTGGGGAAAGGAAACGACGAAAAAATATACGAAAGACGAGCTTAGCGATATTTTGACGGAAATCCAACACGAACATGAATACGGTACGGTGCTCCGTGCTAAGGGCATTGTAGCGGGTGAAAACGGTTGGTTGCATTTTGACTATGTTCCCGGTGAAATTGACGTGCGCGACGGCGTAGCAGGTGTTACGGGCAGACTTTGTGTGATTGGCTGCAAGCTCAATGAACACGCACTTGAAGAACTTTTTAAAATCTAAAAAAAGAAGGAAATAAATATGAGACAGAAACTTCCCGCGGAAACGCCCGTCTATCTCTTTTTGGGTTTTTTGGAATCGGGTAAAACGAAATTTATCCAAGAAACCTTGGAAGATCCCCGTTTTTCTTCGGGGGAAAAGACTTTATTACTCGTCATGGAAGAGGGCGAAGAGGAATACGAAACGATTAAATTTGCCATGCCCGAAAGCGTGGATTTGGTCGTAATTGAAGATAAAGAACAGCTGACAGAAGAATATTTGACAAAATTGCAAAGAGAATATGGCGCAGAACGCGTAGTGGTCGAATATAATGGTATGTGGCTGATTGAGGATTTTTTTGCTGCAATGCCTGAGGGTTGGATGATTAACCAGATGATGACCTTTTTCGATGCGCAGACGGTGCTGGGGTACAATGCAAATATGCGGCAGCTTGTGTTTGACAAAATTCAAAATACACAGCTTGTCGTTTTTAATCGCTACGCCGAGAGTATGGATAAAAAGGCGTTGCACAAACTAAAACGTGGCATTTCCCGCCGTTGGGTTATAGTGTACGAGCGGGTGGACGGCAAAGCGGAATTTGACAATATCGAAGACCCGTTGCCCTTTGACGTCAATGCGCCGATTGTGCAGATTGAAGACAAGGATTACGCCTTTTTCTATCGTGATTTGACGGAAAATTTAGAAGAATATATCGGTAAAACGGTGAAATTCCGTGGTATCGTAGCCACCGATAAACGCCTTTCCCCGCAGGACGTGGTGGTGGGTAGACACGTTATGACCTGCTGCGCGGATGATATTCAATATTGCGGCGTTGCGTGTGAATTGCCTGAGGTTATGGGCTTGCAAACGCGGGATTGGATTAGCGTTACGGCAAAGGTGGAATTTAAAAAACACCGTATTTATAAAGGCAAAGGTCCTGTTTTGGTGGCGGAAAAGGTAATTATATGCGAACCTCCCGAAGAACAGCTGGCAACCTTTTATTGATAAAAATATGTAGGGAGGGAATATGAGGATTTGTGTATTTGGAGCGGCATCTTCTGCGATTGATAACGATTTTAAAATCAAGGTGGAGGAGCTTGGAAAAGCGATTGCGCAGCGCGGACACTCGTTAGTGTTTGGGGGCGGAGCAAACGGCTTGATGGGTGCAGTAGCAGAAGGCGTATACGGTGCAGGCGGACATATTTTAGGAGTTATTCCTAAATTTTTTGATGACGAAAACGTGGAGGAAGTATTCCCATATTGCAGTGAATTGATTGAACCTGATACTATGCGCCAACGCAAGCAAATTATGGAAGATAACGCGGATGCGTTTATTATCGTGCCCGGCGGTATCGGTACGTTTGAAGAATTTTTTGAAATTTTGACGTTAAAACAACTTTGCCGCCACGAAAAGCCGATTGCAATTTACAATTTGCAAGGGTATTATAACGATATTCAAACGGTAATGCACCAAGCGGCAAAAAAAGGTTTTATCCGTGAGGATTGTTTGGCGTTATATGAGGTAACGGACGATTTAGAAGAATTGCTTTCGTACGTGGAAAATCCCGAAAAGGTGCATAAGACGGTTAGTCAACTTAAGGATGGTTAAACAACTAAAAAACGGTTAATTAGGTGAATAATAAGATGAATACGCCGCCCGAATACCGGGAACGGCGTATTTTTTGTGTGATATAGATTATAAAGCATAAAATTCTTGACGAGCGTGCTTAAAAAATGCTAAACTAAATTTAGAATTTCTATCTAATAGCGGTGCGCGTAATCGGCGTGGCGTGCAATAGAAATTTTACGCTTACGATTAAAAGGTTTTACTATGTACGAAGAACTTAAATTACAAATTTTGCACTTGGACCAAGAGGACGTTGTGCGTACAAGCGGCGAATCAGATTGGTATGACGACAATGTGGACGACGGCGGTTGGATTTAATGCTAAAAAGCGGAAATGATGATAGGATAGTAGGGGATTATGAAGAATAGGAAAAGATGTACGGTATTTTTAATGATGCTTTGTTTGTGCTTTTCGGTAGTGTTTACGACAAGCTGTGTACTCAAATCAAACGACTCGTCTAA
>JBGVQH010000047.1:0-5137 GCA_045127475.1 Candidatus Scatosoma sp. | reverse complement strand
CAGGCACAAGGGGAATGGTATCTCAGCACCGTTTTATACGACGAGAAACAAGTGGCAAAATATAACGATTTGGCAAATAAATTTGTCGTATCTAAAAACTGGGCGAGAGATCTCGTTTCTACGGCAAAAAAAGCAGGCTGTAAATACATTACGCTCACGACGCGTCATCACGACGGTTTCTCGTTATTCGATACCTGTGGGTTAAACGAGTTTGACGCGCCGCATTCGGCGAGCAAACGCGATTTGGTGCGTGAATTTGTGGACGAATGCAATAAACAGGGCATTGTTCCGTTTTTCTATCATACGCTGTTGGATTGGTGGAATCCCGATTATAAAAATAATTTCGACGCGTATATCGAATACTTGATTAAGAGCGTGGAAATCCTTTGTACGAACTATGGCAAAATCGGGGGGGTGTGGTTTGACGGTTTCTGGGATAAACCCGACGCAAATTGGCAATTTGACCGTTTGTATGCAACCATAAGAAAGCACCAGCCTGAGGCAATGATTATCAATAACACGGGGCTTAGTGCGCTCGGTAAGGTTAGCCACCCTGAAATTGACAGCGTTACCTTTGAACGCGGCAAGCCTTGCTTTGTTGACAATTCCGACCGACCCAGAGCGGGCGAAATGTGCGAAGTCATTTGCGACCATTGGGGCTATGCAAAAAATGATATTGCGTTCAAATCGGTAAAGCAGTTGTTGGAAACGCTGATTACCTGTCGATCATATAACTGCAACTTGCTCCTGAACGCAGGTCCGCGCGGAAATGGCTTGTTGATGCCTTTGGATAAGCACGTTTTAGAGAGTATCGGGCTTTGGATAAAAGCGAATAAAAAATTCATTTATAACGCAAAATCTTGCGACCTTACGGCGGAAAACGCAGTCATTGTAAAGGATGAAAAATATTATTATGCGATTGTTTCCAATGTGCCTATGAGTGCCGACCCCAACGTTGCTAAGGCGCAAGAGGGCAGAGTGGTTACTGTCAATACGAACAAAAAATTGAAAGGTGCGATTTGGTTGGATTCGGGGGAAAAGGTTGCCCTTGAAAGTAAAAATTCCTTTGTTCCGCGTGCGTTTAGCTATGGGAGCAGTTTGTATATGAGAGTAGCGAGATTTACACTTTAAAGAAGTAAAAAATGGTTATGCAAAATGATAAACGGGTAAAATATGCCTGCTATACGGTGAATATTTCAATGGCAATCGTGGGGAACTTATCCCCACTTTTGTTCATTACGCTCCAAAATTTATACGGTATTTCGTATACGCTATTGGGGCTTTTGGTGTTGATTAATTTTTCTACGCAACTTTTCGTGGATTTGGTTTTTTCCTTTTTCTCACACAGATTTAATATTTCTGCGGTGGTAAAAGCGACTCCAATTTTGACGTTTGTAGGTTTGCTTATTTATGCTCTCTTTCCGTTCGCCTTTGAAAATCACGTGTATTTGGGGCTAGTGATTGGCACGGTTATTTTCTCGGCTGCAAGCGGTTTTAGCGAGGTGTTGATTAGCCCTGTAATCGCGGCGTTGCCTGCAAAAAATCCCGAAAGGGAAATGAGCAAATTGCACTCGATTTACGCATGGGGCGTGGTGGGGGTCGTGCTCTTTGCGACGATGTTTTTGCTTTTGTTCGGCAAGGAGAATTGGCAATGGATGACGTTGCTTTTATTGATTGTACCCACAGTATCTGCGTTACTGTTTTTCAGTGCAAAATTACCTAAATTGGATACGCCCGAGCGTATGTCGGGGGCTTTGCAGTTTTTGAAAAACAAGCAGCTTTGGATTTGTTTTTTGGCAATTTTCTTGGGAGGTGCAGCAGAGTGTACTATGGCGCAATGGTGCTCGGGGTATCTTGAACAGGCACTCGGGATTAAAAAAGTGTGGGGGGACGTGTTCGGCGTAGCCGTCTTTTCCATGACGCTTGGGCTTGGACGTTCGCTGTACGCAAAGATTGGCAAAAATATTGGTAAAGTGCTCTTCTTCGGGGCAATCGGTGCAATGGTTTGCTATACTACGGCAATTGTGTCGCCTTATGCTGTGTTGGGCTTGATTGCGTGTGCATTGACGGGTTTTTGCGTGTCTATGCTTTGGCCTGGCAGCCTGGTAGTGGCGTCGGATAGATTTCCGACAGGCGGCGTATTTATTTATGCCATGATGGCGGCAGGCGGTGATTTTGGTGCAGCGGTTGCACCGCAGATGGTTGGTGTGATTACGGACGGCGTTTCGGGCAAGGCTTGGGCGTTAACATTTGCGACAAGGCTTGGGTTGACAGGGGAACAGCTTGGTATGAAAATCGGTATGCTGGTCGGTATGACGGTTTCCTTGATTGCGATTTTCGTATACTTATACATCTGGAAAACGCAAAAACGCTACACAAAGGAAACGCCGAAAATCGAGAACATGATTGAAAAGGAAATATAATAAAAATGATAACGTATTTAAAATCATCTGTCTGTATATCAGGCGGATGATTTTTTTAGCTTAGCATACTTTCCCTTTTATAAACATATAATGGCTTGGTCATCAAGGAGGGGGAGAATGAAAAGAAATTTAAGAATTTGGCAGTTTGCAGGGTTTACGATAACCGTCGCCTTGGGTACGGTGTTGCATTTTTTATACGATTGGACGGAGTTGGTTCTCTTTGCGCCTATATCCGCCGTGAACGAATCGACTTGGGAACATATGAAAATTCTCTTTTTCCCGATGCTGTTTTTTGCAGTTGTGCAATATTATTTCTTTCGCAAGGAATATGCGGGGTTTTGGTGGATTAAATTAATCGGTGTACTGGTGGGTGTGGTGAGTATTCCCGTTTTATTTTATACCTATAACGGGTCGTTTGGTGTTACGCCCGATTGGCTAAATATTACCTTTTTCTTTCTTTCGGCTGCACAGGGGTATTTTGTAGAATATCTTTTGTTTTCTAAAAACTTTTCGTTGCCGTATCCGTGTATAGCCACCATTAGCTTTATCGCAGTCGCAACGGCTTTTGTGGTGTTTACCTTTTATCCCCCCAAAATTCCGTTGTTTTTAGACCCGCTGACCGACAGCTACGGGTTGAGATTGTAATAAATACATAAGGTTAGCAAAAAAACACGCCTGACGGGGCGTGTTTTTTACGCTTTTGCACATACTGAGCAAAAGGACGGTAAAATTATGATAAAAATTGCTTTTTTCGATACCAAATCATACGACAAGGAAACCTTTGAAAGAACTTTGCAAAAGGGCGGTCGGACAGATTTGGAATTTCATTATTACGAAACGAAATTAAACGAGGACACGGTGGAGCTTGCGAAAGGATTTGACGGAGTCTGCGTTTTTGTAAACGACGTGGTAAACGCCGCGGTCATAGAAAAACTGTATGCGTTGGGGGTAAAGCTAATTGCCCTGCGTTGCGCGGGGTTTAACAACGTGGACTGCAAAAATGCAGAGGGAAAGTTGAAGATAGTGCGTGTGCCAGCCTATTCGCCGTACGCAGTTGCGGAGCATACCGTTGCGATTTTGTTGACCTCTATTCGTCGTATTCACAAGGCATATATCCGTACAAAGGATTTTAATTTCAGCCTTTCGGGCTTGACAGGCTTTGATTTACACGGAAAGACGGTGGGGGTAATTGGAACGGGGCGTATCGGGCGCGTATTCGTGGATATTTGCCGTGGTTTTGGTATGAACGTCTTGGCGTACGATAAATATCCCGCCGCCGATTTCGAGCGTGAGAACGTCAAATACGTAACTTTGGACGAGTTGTTTAAAAACAGCGACATCATATCGCTCCATTGTCCGCTGACAGAGGAAAGTTATCACATTATCGACCAAAAAGCGATTGCAAAATGTAAGTGCGGCGTGGTATTGTTGAACACTTCGCGCGGCGCGTTGGTTGATGCCGAGGCATTGCTAAACGGGATAAAAGCCCGAAAGGTAGGCGCGGCGTGTTTGGACGTGTATGAAGAAGAGAGTGATTTCTTCTTTGAGGATTGTTCGGGGCATATCGTAGATGACGACGTGTTGGCGCGCTTAATTTCTATGCCCAACGTGTTGGTTACTTCGCACCAAGCCTTTTTGACGGAAGAGGCACTTTCAAATATTGCGGAAACAACCGTGGAAAATATCCTCGACATTTTCCAAAAAGGCAGTTGTGAAAATGAATTGAGTTTATAAAAGCAAAAAAATGCGGCGCACCTAATAAAAGGTACGCCGTAAAATTTATTGGAAATAAGTTTATTTGTTTTTGTTGTCGTCCGATTTTTGTTCTGCCGTATTCGACCAAGCGCGGAACAAAGAAAGGATTGGCAAGATAACGCCTCCGAGGATATTGCCAAGGACGCAAATTAAAAGGTATACGACCGCTTTGCCTGAGAATCCCAAGAAGAAGAAATACAAGGTGTTTGCTACCGAGTGGTCAAAACCGCAGAAAGCAAATACGATAATGGGGAACATAACGCCGACGGTGGTGGACAAGCCCTTTCTAGGTGCATAATTAACTGCGCCGATAGACAGAGTAATTAAAAATCCGCACAAAATAGACGAGGAAAGTGCTTTTATGTACCAAAGATTTGCATTCAGTTTCGCGGGCATAATTTCTTTGGCTTGGGGCACGACTTTATCTGCCAAAGTGGAATAGCGTACTAGTACTGCGGTAAAGAGTACGCCAATCATATTCCAAATAAAGCATACGGGCAATCTCCACCAGTTTTTCGCGCCCATTTCAGGCATGTCTGAAATCAAACCTGTAAAGAGTTTCATTTCAAACATTACGATTGCCAAAATACCAAGCGAGAACATAACTGACCCGATGAGTTTTCCCCACGTAGCGTAGAGATTGCAAGAAAGTAAGAACGACGTGCCGCCGACGCCAATCATAACGCCTGAGCAAAAGGACATTAAGCAAAAGGAGGCAAACTGTGCTTTTGTTAATTTTTCTAAAGGTTTCATAACGAATACCGACCTTGATAAAACTGCGGTTTACAACGTAAACCTATATGATTATAATGCAAACGGACAAAAAAATCAAGCCAAAAACGCAAAATTTATAAAATAACGAAGAAAAATTCTAGGGGTAGTTTTTTTCTTGTTTTACTTGACAAATTCCCGTAGTGCGTTTATAATAGTAGCAAGCATAAAACTATATGCAGGAGATG
>JBGVQH010000046.1:0-14443 GCA_045127475.1 Candidatus Scatosoma sp. | reverse complement strand
TTTCGTCTGCACGGCTTTTTTAACGCCAAAGGGTGCAAATTTTTTACCGTCGCCCATAAAATAATAGGTCTGACCGTTTGTTTTCAAAAAACCGTAAATTTTCTTCTTTTCCCCAAACCACGTTTCCACGTCGTTATCGTTTAAATTTTCCGTTGCCGACCAAATAGAAAAATTGGGGTCTTTTACAAATAAAGGGTACGAGGGCAAGATGCGTTCCATTTGTTATTACTCCTGATTTTTTACACTTTTATATAATAAGTCGTTTGGTTATCTTTCTTTTCTTCTCTTACGACGTTTCCAACGTCCAGCAAAACGTTAAACCCGTCGTTTTCTACCGAAACCCTAATTTCGCCGTCCATTCTTTCCCAACCCAGAGCAATCTTTTTGCCGCCGTTTTCAAAATCCGCCGCCGCCCAATCCAAACCGCAATCGAACTTCGGCGCGATACGTACCGTATCCGCAGACAGGACGTTCAAGCCCGCCAACTCGCGGTAGAACCACGACGATACCGTCCCCAAGAAATGATGGTTAAAGGACACGATAAATTTCTGCCCGTCCTTTCTCTTGACGTACTCGGTCGAATCTTCGTACTCTTGAAATCCTTCGGGAATGGTCGTAAGTCCGCGCTTTTCCACCCAGTAACCGTGACTGGGAAAACGGGGCTCGGCGATAAGTTGCAGCGCAAGGGCACTATCCCCCCGTGCGGAAAGCTGATCGAAAATGTATTTCAACCCAAAACAGCCCACCTTAATACGGTTGTTATCCCGCGCAATCAACGCCTTTAACTGCGCATACGCCCGTGCGTCTTCTTCCTTTGTAAACACGCCGTAGGCAAGCGCCAACGTCTGCGCCGTCTGCGTATTGCAAATCACCGCGCAATCTTTGACGTATTTTTTGCGGAATGCCGCAATCATATCTTCGCGCAAGCCCTCTGCGTATTTCGCACGGTCGCATTTTCCAACCGTCCTAAACAACGAGGCAATCTTCGCCATAAAATCGATATAATTGAGAGAATTGCCCACTTCAATCGGCGTCTGGCGCACCCAGTTATCGCCGCCGATTTCTACCCATTCGCCCAGACCGTAATCGATTACGCCGTCTTCCGTGATTTTCGTTTGGACGAAGTCCAAATACCTTTCAATCGCGTCGATATTTTCCGCGACGTATTCCTGATTACCCGTGAAACGGTGCATCAGATAGGGCAATTCGGCAATAATGGTATCCCAGCCCATACCGCCGCCCCAAGCGTACCCCCACGTATCGGTGGGAACGATACCGGGGAATGCACCGTCTATCTGCGCTCCGCGGATATTGACCAGCCATTCTCTAAAGGACGCCGTCGGTTCGATATTGTAATACATATATTCGGCGGAAAGCACTACGTCCCCCGTCCAACCGTTCTTTTCACGGTGCGGACAATCGGTGGGAAAATGATGGAAATTGCTCAACGCGCTGCGTACGGCGGCTTGTTGCACTTTGTTAATCGTTTCGTTACTGCACGTAAAATGCCCTCGTATCGGCGCGTCGTTATGGAACGTCAAATAGGTCAACAAATCCTCCGTCGCCTGTTCCGCCGTAATCCCCTCTACGTATACGTAACGGAAACCGTGGTACACGAAGGAGGGCGTATACGTTTGCTTACCGTCTTTACAAATGTAAACGTCTTTTTGCACGTAATCAATCGCTTTCTCATGCCCGATATTGACTAGGTTGGTCATATCCAACACGCCGTTTTGCACGATTTCCCCGTGCCTTAAGGTGATTTTTTGTCCCGCCTTTCCGTCAATACTAAGACGGCAAACGCCCGCTTCGTTTACCCCGAAATCGTATAAATATCCGTCCTTGCTCGGCGTAATTTTTACCGCCTTTAATTCGCTCGCCGTTCTAATCGGTTGCGATTCGCACTTTTTATAAATCCCCGTAGGCGTTGCCGCGATAAGGGGTTTTCTTCCGTTCGCAAACAGGTTTTCTTCCTTGCGCGCGTCATACCATTCCCCGTTGCGGTAATCGTCAAAATCAATCGGCGAATCGTACACCGTCCAGCTTTCGTCCGTCGTCAAAACGCGTTCTTCGCCGTCGTATACTCCCAAATAAAACTTTGGAGCGGCACGGTAAGAGGCTTTGTCAAAATCCCAATTTCCGTAGCTGATGGTGTTGGTAAAACCGTTGCCCAGTAATACGACAATCGAATTGTCCTTTTCCTTTAATAAATCGGATACGTCGTATTCGTCGTAGTACACGACCTGATTGGGGTTGGAAAAATAGGGTGCAAGCCAACCTTTGGTGATTTCCGTTCCGTTTACCCAAAGACGGTAAAGCCCAGCGACGGAAATTTCTATCCGTCCCGACTTTGCCCCCCAAGCAAACGTCCTTTGAAACAAGGGCGCGCAAACGGGCTTTTCGATTGTGTTAAATTCTGTCGTTGCCGTTATGTACTTTCTCATTTTTTCACCTCTGTCCGTTTTCAATCGAGCGGATATATTCGCAAATTTTTTCCGCCAAAATGCGATACCCTGTATCGTTTGGATGCAACCCGTCCACCGTTAAACCGTCCGTCCCGTCGTTGGTCGCGGGCATGGGAAACTCCGCGTCAAAGCTAAGCGTAGGAATCCCATGCTTTTGCAAAATTTCCTTTATAAGCGCCACGTAGGTAGACAAGGGCGCACCCGCCTTTTCCTTATTTCCCTCGCCGTATACGTTGTCTTCGTCGTAACGGTGCAAGGGCAAAATAAAATGCAATTTTTCCTTACCGTAGCGTGCGGAAAGCTTGGCAAGCAACGAATTGAGCGCACCGCAGAAAGTGTATTCGTCCATGCCGTCGATATCCCCAAGTTCCGCGTCGCCGTGCCCGTAATCGTTCGTACCGCCGAACACGAATACCATATCCGCGTCGTCGTCCATCCGGTCGCAACGGGTTACGTAATCTTGATTAGGCATTTCCCAGTCCATCAACTTGACTTGCCGCGCGATACGCGCACCGCCTACGCCGTAATTTCTCGCCTCACAACCGAGCATTTTGCCAACCAAACTGACGTAATTGTTTTCCACGCAGCTTGCCCCTGCGCCCTGCGTAATGCTATCGCCTAAAAAATTGATTTTCATATCTTTTTATCGTCCTTTTTAAAGTTTGCTTTAGTATAGCACGATTTCCAATAATAGTCAAGGCTATGAAAAAATTTTTTCATAGCCTTGTTGACTTTTTTTATAAATAAATTGACCGTCTTATTGTTGCCTAAAACCGCCTTTTATACGCAGTTATTTGACGCGCGCGCCGCCGACGAACACGTCCATCACTCGAATTTTTTCGTCAAACACGACGATATCCGCGTCTTTCCCCGCCGCTATCGCGCCTTTGTTTACGCCCAAAATCTTCGCAGGCACTTCCGTCAGCATCTTCACCGCCGTCGGAATTAAAAAACCGCAATCGTTTACCACCGTCCGTATCAAAACGTCCGCCGTCGCCACGCTGCCTGCAAACGCCGAGCGGTCTTTCAGCTTGCACACCCCGTCTTCCACGATAAATTCCGTTCCGCTCATTATCCCTTCGGTGATATCCGTCCCTGCAATCTCCAAACTGTCCGTAATCAACGCAACTCTGTCCGCACCCTTAATTTTGATAATCATTTTTATCAATTCAGGAGGTAAATGTTTTCCGTCCGCAATGATTTCCACGTACAATTCGTCGCGCAAATACGCGCTTTCGATTACCCCCAACGAGCGAAAACCGTGGTCGCGCGTAACCGTGGACGTACAACTGTATAAATGGGTAATCAAATTACAGCCGTTGTCAATCGCCACCGCCATATCGGGATATTTCGCGTCCGTATGCCCTGCCGAGGCGATAACGCCGCGTTCGGTCAAATAACGGCAAAATTCTCCGTTTTCGTCGTTTTCGGGGGCGTACGTCCAGCGAATAACACTCTCGCCGTATTCTTCTATCAATCTTTCGTAATCGGCTTTTTTCGGGGGTGTGATAAACACGGGGCACTGCGCACCCGCCTGTTTAGGCGAAAGGTACGGTCCTTCCAAATGCGCACCCAAAATATTCCCCTTGGCTTTGCCGCTCTTTTTCGCCGCGTCGATATGAACAACCGCTTGTTTCATCGTTGCAAACGAGCCCGCGGAAATCGTGGGTACAATACTCGTCGTACCATGCGCCAAATGGCAATTACAGCCCTTTATAACGTCCTCTACACTACTATTCATAAACGCATATCCGCCTGCGCCGTGCGTGTGCATATCGATAAACCCTGCCGATACGTACTTGCCCGTAAAATCGTAGCATTCGTCCGCAGTTCTATCCGCCTTGGAAACCTCGCAAATCACGCCGTTTTCTATATATACGTATCCGTCGAACAAACTTTCCCCGACGATAATTTTATCACTTTTAATCTTTATCATAACAATTTAGAGCTCTGGTCGTCCAGATATAATTTTGCATTCTCTTGCAAGCGCAAAATGCTTGCAGGACAATGCTCGTCAATACTGCCGTTCAACGTTTCGTATACCGCCTTTGCTTTCGTGGGCGCAGGCACGATACAAAACAGATACGGCGCCCGCACAAGCGTAGGCACGGTGAGCGTCATTGCGTGCGTAGGCACTTCGTCAAGGTTTGCAAAGCAACCGTCATTCACTTGCTGTTGACGGCAAATTTCATCAAGCTTAACAGGCTTTACCGTTCTGTTATCCTGAAAATCCGCCACGGGGGGATCGTTGAACGCAATATGTCCGTTTTCGCCGATACCCATTACCACAATATCCGTGGGATTTTCGTCCAGTATCTTTCCGTATCTTTCCGCCTCTGCCTCAGGGTCGGTCGTCGTGATGTCAATATAGTTTACACTTTTGAACGGAACAAGCCCGAAGATGTGTTCTTTTAAGAAGTTGCCAAAGCCTTGAGGCGCGTCCTTATCCAATCCGATATATTCGTCCATATGATAGGCGTTCACCCTGTTCCATTCTACGCTCTTATCTTCCACGAGGGATTTCAATACGTCGTTCTGCGAGGGTGCAGCCGCGAAAATCATATTAATTTCCGCCTTTGTAGACAACAGCTCAGCTATTTTCGCCTTAATATCCCTCGCCGCCGCCTCGCCCATCAGCGTTCTGTTGTCGTAAATTTCTACCTGCAGTTTATCCACTTTGATACTTTTCATAATAAACCCCGTAATTTTTCCACGGCGTCCGTAAACGCAATTTGTTGCGTTTCGTATTTGTACGGATTTTCAAACGCCTTACCAACCAAAGCGTGCAAACCGTCAAACGTCTGCAAATGCGGTTCTAACGTAATAAACGTATCCTTTGCGCCCTCTGCCACGTAGCGTTCCAAAATTTCTTTAATCTTCGCCTCGCCCTTGCCCGGGGGTACGATTGCCCCTGCGTACAGCGAGTCCTTGATATGAAAATACTCGATATACGGCTTTAATATGTCGTACGCTTTCTCAGGGTCGTGCCCGTCTAAAACGTAGTTCCCCATATCCAAAACCGCCTTGATTCTACCGCCGAAATATTGCATGATTTCCAAGCACTTATCGGGGGCTTCGCCGTAAATTCTCGCCTCGTTTTCATGGCAAAATAATACCCCGTATTCTTCCGAGATCTTTACGAGCTGTTCGAGCCAGTCGTATACCTGCCCTTTACATTCTTCCCTCGTTTTTCCCTCGGGGAGATAGAACGAAAATATGCGGATATACTTTGCCGACAATTCGTTTGCCGTTTCGCAGACGCGCTTTGCCATATCCAAATGCGTGTCCAAATCTTCGCCCAAACGGATTTTTCCCAAAGGCGAGCCGATTGCGGATACCTTAATCCCGTAATCGTCCAACGTCTTCTTCATATCCAAAATTTCGTCTTTGGTCAAAATGGAAATATTTTTGCCATTGACCCCTCGCGCTTCCATGTATCTAATACCATAGCCGTTTAAGGCTTTGCATTGTTCCACAAGATTTTGCGAATATTCGTCCGAAAACGCGGACCATATCAATTTTGCCATGCTTTGCCTCCTATATCCTGTTTTTAGATATTTTGTTCCTCTACATTATAGCACGTCTTTTCCATTTTTTCCATTAACAAACGTCTAAAATCCGATTTCCAATCTTAACTAATTAAGAGGAAGGGAGCTTTCGCAAAGCCCCCCTCTATCCGTTCTGTTAAATTTTCTCCTGCCAAACGGTAATGTTTGCATTTTCGTCGTCGTAATTTTTCCCTGCCTGCGCGTAGTCGCAAAGGGTAATTTTCCCGTCTTTCGTCTTGATTTCATACGCTACGTTGCTGTTAAACAGCGTGTTCTTTACGCGTTTTGCACGGACGTTTTTACCGTTTCTCGCCGTAATTGCCACAGGCTTGGTGATATCTTCAAAACGGCAATCGCGCGCTAAAGTAATAGCCCCTTGCGTAAAGGCGATTTTCTTGTTGAGTACCCACATTTTTACGGGCGTTTTGAAACGAAGTTCCACTTTGTCCTTATTCCAAGCGCGGGTAATAACCAAATAGCCGTTCTTTTGCTCACCCTTCGCCTTTTCACCATTTACGTACACCGCAAAATCCTCCGCCCAAGCAGGGATACGGAGCGCCAAGTTAAAGGTTTGTCCCTTACCGTTGACATTGATTTTCGCACCCTTATACGCATAGGGGTTTGCATACACGTCTACGCTAATTTTTTCACCGAAATCTTCCGTCTTAAAGCGGCAATCGTTGTACAGGTTGACGTATACGCCGTCTTCGCCCTTCATCACCGCAAACAAGCCCATAATCGCCGTACCTGCCGCACCGATACATACGCAGCAGCCGTACGATTTGCCCTCTTGCATTATTTGGCAACCGCCCACTCTAAGACCGCGTCTATCGTGGAACAGAGGGCTGTAGCTGTCGAATGGGAAGGGTTCGAGCAAAGTTACGAGATGCATCGTGCCGTTTCCGTCCCAAGTGCGCGCGCACGTCCTCGACATTTGCTGTTCTTCGTTGTTCACCGCGCCGTACAGGGCGTTCAAGCCTGATTTTTCGATGTACGCAGCGTATTTTGCGTTGCCCGTCAAGGACAGTAATTTTGCGCAAAGCTTTAAGAACGTAACCGTTACGCAGGTTTCCTGCATAACGTCGTTTGCCGCGGGCTCGGTCTGCGTCTTGGACGAGTTATCCAAAAACTCGTGCCAGCACCCCGAACCACCGATAATGGTATAGTCCGTTTCCACCAGTATATCCACGAAATTTTCCGCCGCCTGCAAATGATCGGGGTTGCCCGTTACTTTGTAATATTCGATTAACCCCTCGAAACAGCTCATCATTTCGTACGCTTTCGTGAACGGGAATTGATAGGGATACATGGTCTTGTTCAGACAGGTTTCGATTAAATTAAAATTCTCGCCAAACCCCGTATTCACCAAATACGTAGCGAAATCAAGGTATTTCTGTTCACCCGTCAAAACGTGCAGTTTTACAAACGGTTCTAAGATAGAACAGGAGTTCAATGCGCCCCAATTCCCCGACGTTTCAAAAACCGTCTTCTGTTTTCTGCCGTCGCCGACGTGTTTTGCAATATAGTTCGCGTGGCGCTTCATCGCATTGATGATTTTCTTTGCAAACGCTTTGCTCTTGCAGATATCCAAGAAATATTCCATACCGAGTAGAATATATTTTCTCGCCCACATATCCCAGCCGTTAAATTCGCTTTCCACAGAATAGGTGGAAATACGCCCGTTCTTTTCTTGTGTGGACAAAAGGTCGTTGACGGTATCCACCAAAACGGCGTACAACTTTTCGTCTTTGGTCGCGCGATAAGTAAGCGCCGCGCCGCGCATCATCTTACCCCAGTATTCACCGCGCCAGCCCCAGTTGTTACTGTCCCAGCGAATACGGAACTGCTCTACGAACAGCGCCCATTTTTCCGCGTCCAACAACTGTTTGTTAATCGTAAAATCAATCAGTTTACCGCCGTAGCCGCCCAATTTACTTTCCCCAGCTTTTGGGAAATCCAAAGCCACTTTTTTCATTTTTTCATACCTTTATTATAAAATATCGTTTGCGTAGACGGGAAAGTTTTCGCAAATCGCTTTCACTTCCGCACGCACTTCGTCAAAGCAGCTTTCCTTTTCCTTGATAACGCGCGCAACCAAGCGAGCTACTTTACGGCATTCTTCTTCTTTGAACCCGCGCGAAGTTACCGCAGGCGTACCAACGCGAAGACCGCTGGTAATAAACGGCGAAGTCGTTTCAAAGGGAATGGTGTTCTTGTTCGCCGTAATATGCACTTCGTCGAGCATTTTTTCGAGCTCTTTGCCCGTAACCCCCGTTTCGCGCAAATCGAGCAGCATCAAATGATTATCCGTACCACCCGATACCAAACGAATACCGTTTTTGATAAATTCGTCCGCCATCGCCTGCGCGTTTAAGATAATCTGTCTTTGATATGCCTTAAATTCAGGCGACAGAGCCTCCTTAAATGCCACCGCTTTCGCGGCTATCACGTGCATCAAAGGTCCGCCCTGCGTTCCAGGGAACATCGCTTTGTCGATTTGTTTTGCGTATTGCTCCTTGCACATAATCACGCCGCCGCGCGGTCCGCGCAAGGTCTTATGCGTAGTCGTCGTTACAAAATCCGCGTAGGGCACAGGGGAGGGGTGCTCGCCTGCCACCACCAAACCCGCAATATGCGCAATATCTACCATCATGTATGCGCCCACTTTGTCGCAGATTTCGCGGATACGCTTAAAATCCAAAATGCGGGGATATGCGCTTGCACCCGAAACAATCATTTTCGGCTGGCATTCGATAGCTACCCGTTCCATTTCGTCGTAATCCAACACTTCCGTTTCCTTAGAAACGCTGTAAGAAACAAAGTTGAAATAGCTGCCGGAAATATTAACGGGCGAGCCGTGCGTCAAGTGTCCGCCGTGGGAAAGGTCCATACCCATTACCGTATCACCAGGTTTGAGCATTGCAAAATACACCGCTATATTCGCCTGCGCACCGCTGTGGGGCTGTACGTTACAATGGTCGCACCCGAACAGTTCTTTTAAACGGTCACGCGCAAGATTTTCCACCACGTCCACGTACTGGCAACCGCCGTAATAGCGCTTTGAGGGCAAGCCCTCGGCGTATTTGTTGGTCAAATGCGAACCCATCGCCGCCATGACGGCAGGAGATACGATATTCTCGCTGGCAATCAACTCGATATTGTCCCGCTGACGGCACAGTTCGTCTTGCATCGCCGCATACACTTCGGGGTCTGCGTTTTTAATTAAAGTCATATCAATCATATTTTCTCTCCTTGTTATAGAACGATTTTTTATTATTATATCATATTGTTTTTCCTGTTGTCAAACGAATAAAAAAATAGGCAACAGCAAAAACAAAGCAAAATCCGTTGTCGATTGCGTTTTTTATCCCAAATCCACGTCGAAAAAATATTGTGCGGCTTGGGCGTTTTCCGCCGCCACCGACAAGATATATTCTTCCCCGCCTATCTCTATTTTTTTACTTGCCGTCGCAATCGTATCCACGGCAATTTTTTTCGGTCGGAACGCACCCTCCCCCGCCTTTTTGAAAATACTCTCTTTTTTCGTCCAGCTTTCAAAAAGGTATTCAAGGCGGCTTTTTTCGCCTACAAGCAACCCAAATTCTGCCCGCTCTTGCTCCGTCAATACCCTTTGTAAAAATTCCGCTTTTTTCGGCGCAAGCTTTTCCACGTCCACCCCAATTGGACGGTCGCTGACCGCCACAGCCACCGCGTTATGGCTGTGCGAAAGGGAAAAATAACAGCTCGGCGAAGTCCATTTTCCGTTTTTACCCTTGCAAAGCTCCAAATCCCCTATCTTGTAACCAAAGCTTTCCGACAAAGCATAGTCTAGCAGTTTCCAAGCGTAATATTTTTGCCGCCGCGCCTTTTCGTTGGTGCAAGCAAGCACTTCGTTTTGCCGTTCTATCGGATACAGCACGCCCTGCCCTATTTCGGCTGGAATTTTCGTCAAATACACGCCCACTGTACCATTTTGTTCTTTTGCCACAAGCTTGCTCCTGAAAAATTTTTCTTGCCATCATCTTATCATATTTTATAAAAATACGCAAGATTTCGCGGCGCAAATGTCGAAAAATAAGAAAATTTTTATGATTTTGCCAACTTTTTTTCAAAACCCTCTTGAAATTGTGAATAATATGTGATAAAATAAGTAAAAATATGTGCGCATATGCGCACGCATAGGAGGTCTGTTTCACATGAACAAGTTTGCAAAACTCGTCGGTTACGACAAAAATAAGCAAACAAGCGTCTCGACGGAAATCGTTTCAGGTATCGTTACGTTCCTGGCAATGGCTTACATCTTGACGTTGAACCCGTTGTTGATGTTGGACATGTTTGGGGAAGCTACTTACGCGCATCTCTATTCGTCCGTATTCATCGCAACAGCACTCGGTGCTTTCGTTGGTACCCTGTTGATGGCAATCTACGCCAAATTGCCCTTGGCGCAGGCTCCCGGTCTTGGTTTGAACTCCATGGTCGGCGGTTTGCTCGGCGGCGGTTTGATCGGCTTTGCCCTTTCGTTCGGTAATGCAATGCTTCTTGTATTGATTTCCGGTATGCTGTTCTTGCTTTTGAGCGTTCTCAAAATCCATGGCATCTCCATCAGAGAAATCATTTACAAAGGTATTCCCGAATCCATTAGAAAGGCAATTTCCATCGGTATCGGTTTGTTTATTGCACTTATTGGTCTGACCAATGCAGACATTATTGTTGTAGGCGACGGCACTCTTGTTGACTTGGTACATTTCTCCAATTGGAATGCAACCATCGCTCCTGCTCTCGTATGCTTGTTCGGTTTTGCAGTTATTGCAATCCTTTCTCATTTCAAAGTAAAGGGCGCTACCATTATCGGTATCCTTGCTGCTACGCTCCTTGGTTTAATTCCCAAACTTGGCGTTACGGAATATTCCGATCTTTCCTGGAAATTCTGGGAAAACTTTAAAGGATTCTTCTCGTTCAAGACGGAAGAAGGCGGCACGTTCTTTGCTGCGTTCACCGAAGGCTTTAAATTTGAAAAGGGCGTTCCCGTAATGTCCTTGGTTATGGTTGTTATCACGTTCTGCATGATCGACATGTTCGATACCATGGGTACGTGCGTAGGTTGCTGCTCGGCTGCTGGTCTTATGACCGAAGACGGCGTTCCCGTAAACTACAACAAGATTATGGTTGCAGACTCCGTTGCAACGACGACGGGTGCTCTCCTTGGTACGTCTACCGTTACCACGTTCGTAGAATCGGGCGCAGGTATCGCCGCTGGTGGTAAAACCGGTCTTACCGCTCTTGTTACCGCAGGCTTGTTCCTCTTCTCGATTTTCCTTCTTCCTTTGTTCGCGTCTATCCCCAGCGCAGCGGCTTCCGCAGCTCTTATCTGGGTTGGTTGCTTGATGCTTAAAGGCGTTAAGGACGTTAAGGTTGACGACATAAAAGATTTGGTTCCTACCTTCCTTACGATCGCAATTATGCCTTTCGGTTATTCGATTACCGACGGTATCGGTCTTGGTATCCTTTCCTACGTTGGTATTGCCCTTTGCAGCTATATCGTCGATTGGATTGCATACAAGATGAACAAGAAAGAAAAGCCCGTTTGGGATTTGCACGTTGTAACGTTGATTATCGCGGCGCTTTTCATTGTGTATTTCTTTGTTCCCACGTCTTTCTAAAAGTAGTCTATCACAAATAGGCAAAAGCCGAAACCCTTTGCGGTTTCGGCTTTTCTTTTTATACGGAACCAAAAATAACGGACAGCCAATCGGCCATCCGTTATTTTTGGTTGAGTCATCTGACTCTTATATTATTTTCAACGCCGCAAAATAAATGGTGATCCAACTTCTTTTTACAAGGTTATCCCAAATATTCCCAGTACAAGCGGAATGGTAACACACGCCAACGCCGTTGACACAACGGCTAATCCCGCCCCAATATGGCAATCTTCGTTTACAAGCCTTGGAAACACGATTGTATTCAATCCACAGGGCATTACGTATGCCAAGATAGCCGTTTGCACGATGGATTCCGCACAAACCAACGTCAGGATTCCGCCAATCGCCATCGGGATTAGCAATAAACGCAAACAGGTTACAACGTATACTTTTTTCTCTTTTAATAAGCTCTTCATCGAGAATTGTGAAACCACTATCCCCATTAATAGCATACTGCAAGGCGCCATACAACCGCTCGATTTTTGCAAAACACTCCATCCCATCTCTGGCAATGAAATACCGCTTAAGCCCCATATCGCCCCAAGCAGCATAGCAACTGTTGGCGGATATTAAAGCATAAAATCCTTCTTTTTTTAAACGGTTTTAATAAAATTAGAAATGTTAAGTTCAAGTCCCGTCGTGGGAGTGTAAAATATTGGAGTGTGTTTAGGTTAGTTATTAAAAAAGTCAAACGGCGTTTTTAGGAATTTAGACAACCTAATCACGTCGTTTTTGATTTCGCATTATCAAAATTTTATCAAAATAATCAAAAAAGGGCTTAAATAGCCCTAAAAATGCAAAAAAAGAAGTGAAATCGTCGTTAGACAAATTTCACTTCTTATGTGGTTGAGGCGACGGGACTTGAACCCGATTTGCACACACTGAAAACCTTTATTTCTAAGGGATTCAGCGATTATTCGCCAATCGTTCGCCAAATTATTTTATTCCTAAGTGATTAAATATATAAACGCAGTTTACTATGAATACAAAAGCAATGAGTTAAATCACACTATACTTTCGCAAGACATTACTCTTTACCCCTCCATTATACACTAAACTCATTCCTTAATCAATTTTATTAAATACCTACCAACCTTTTCTGACAATAGTAAACAATCCATCAATAATTCGTCAGGAAAACATTTAAAAAACGAGGTGTTTTCATAGGTAAAATTCCCTTGATAGTCAATTTCCCTTAAAGCTGTCATAACCTCTTTCCATTGCATTTTTCCTATGAATGGCAAAGTGTGTAAATCATCGTATAAATCATTATCGTGTATATGCAAAGCCCCTACTCTATTGTGACCAAGTTGTCTAATCATATAAGCTGCGCCTTCACAATTCACCATTTCCGCATGCCCAACATCCAAACAGCCCGTAAAATACTTGTCATTTATCAAGTCAATATGCTCTATGAAATCCTGCGCCGTCCCACATGCAGCAGGAACAGTCTCCGTCTCCGTCTCATCTTTCCACTTAAACATATTCTCCGTAGCTATGACAACGCCTTTTTCACGCGCAAAAGGCAAAATCTTGTCATATAAATGGATTTTATTTTCTTCTGCCGTTAAAAATGCGCCTGGGTGAACTACAAGAATTTTACACCCCAATACGGCGCTTATCTCAATCGCTTTAATAAACATAGGCACACAAGGCAATACCTGATCTAAAGTCCGCATTCTTGGCGACGGAGCATGCGCCTGCAAGCATGGAATCCCTAACTCATCCGCCACACGCCGTATTTCTTTTGCGTATTCAAGATAGTTATCGTTATTAAACAATAAATCGTGATTATACCCTGCCATTGTATAATCGTAGCCGTCAAACCCAGCAGATTTGATCATCTTAATGGCTTTTGCATCTCCAAAACGGCGCGCCAACTCTTCCGTAAGCATCACAAGTTTCATAGTATTCCTCGCAAATTTTTAACAAGCCCTTATCGCTTTTCTTCAATCCAAATAATTTCGTTTGGCGCTAAAATAAGTTCTTGATGCTCCCCATTCGCATCATAGAACGTTGTCGTCTGCTGAGCAAACGTATTATTGATGATCGCGTATTTACCGCTTTCAGGATAATAGGTACAATCGGTTACCACATTTTCCGAATATGCCTTTTTCATATCCTTTTCTTTGTGCGCAGCCCAATACATTGCACGGAAAAGAAGCCTTGCATTTTGAGGGCTGTAAGGCAATCCCGCAATATAAACACCCCTACCGTGTACGTAATCATTGGCCGCGAGCTTAACTTCGCCAACATTTACATTTCTTCTAAAGCGAGGTGAAATCTCAATATCCAAAACGTCCGCGCCGTTCAACGCATAAACGTTTTTCATACCCTCGCCGTAATCGATTTCACCCTCGACATCCGCCGTTATAAAGTGTTCTTTCTTCTTGATATTATACTTATCCTCCGACAGGGTAAATCCTTTTTCCTTTTCCACCCCACGAATATCGGAAAGTTGGAAGAACCTACCGCCTTTCTGATAAGCAGTCGGTTCACCTACACCGATAAAGCCATGACCCTCGGCAACCCATTTCCTAATAGTGGCAATAATTCTCTCGTCTGCCCAGTATTCTGCACCGCTAAACGCCGTACCTGCATCGCCTACATTTAAAATAACGTCGATATCCTTATCAATCCCGCCGTTCAAAATATCGTCAAAGGAAATAAATCTCACGTCTACGCCAAGACCGCTTAAAGCCTCATATACCCCCTGATACGAATATACTTG
>JBGVQH010000045.1:0-2370 GCA_045127475.1 Candidatus Scatosoma sp. | reverse complement strand
TACTATCAATCAGCTCATTAAAAAGGGTAGAGAACGTATCACGTACAAATCCAAGAGTCCTATTTTGGATAACTGCCCCCAAAAGCGCGGCGTATGTTTGTCCGTAACCACGACTTCCCCTAAGAAGCCGAACTCCGCTATGCGTAAGATTGCACGTGTGCGCCTTACGAATAAGGAAGAAGGTACGGTTTACATTCCCGGCGAAGGTCACAACCTTCAAGAGCACAGCTCCGTTTTGATTAGAGGCGGACGTGTCAAGGACTTGCCCGGTGTACGTTATCACATCATTCGTGGCGCGCTTGATACTGCCGGCGTTGCAAAACGTAAGCAATCCCGTTCGAAATACGGCGCAAAACGCCCTAAATAAGATTGGGAAAAGGGAAGTATTTACTTTCTGAAAAACGAGTGCGAGAACTCGTGAAAAACTCTCGCAAGTCGGTTGCGTTTTAAGACTGAAACCAAAACGCAAAACCCTACTTGTAATCGGAATATAGCTCGAAAAAGCCCCGAATAAAAGTAGGCAGTATGCAACGGAAGTTGCAGAAGGTTCGCACTTTCAAATACAAATTTACGGAAAGCGCGATAGCTGTACTGAAGGGTAATGCCCTTATCAAAAAAATCAAAAGGAGGATACAACAATGCCTAGAAGAGGTAATGTCCCGAAAAGAGACGTACTGCCCGACCCTATGTATAATAGCAAAGTCGTAACCAAGCTTATCAATCAAATTATGCTTGACGGTAAGAAAGGTACGGCGCAAACCATCGTTTACGATGCGTTTAAAATTATGGGCGAAAAATTAAATATGGAGCCGATGGAAATCTTTAAACAAGCAATGGAAAACGTTATGCCCGTTGTAGAAGTTAAAGCTCGCCGTGTAGGTGGTGCTAACTATCAAGTTCCCATCGAAATCAGACCTGAAAGACGTCAAACGCTTGCAATTCGCTGGATTGTAATCAACACGAGAAAGAGAAGCGAAAGAGAAATGGCGAAACGTCTTGCTGCGGAACTTATGGACGCATACAACAATGCGGGTGGTTCTGTAAAGAAGAAAGAAGACACGCACAGAATGGCGGAAGCGAACAAAGCATTCGCACATTTCAGATTCTAAAAGAGGTAAGTTATGGCTAGAGAATACGATTTACTTCACACCAGAAACATTGGTATTATGGCGCACATCGACGCCGGTAAAACCACGACGACGGAACGTATCCTTTTCTATACGGGTAAAACGCACAAAATCGGCGACACCCACGAAGGGACTGCCGTTATGGACTGGATGGCGCAAGAACAAGAACGTGGTATCACGATTACGTCTGCGGCAACCACCTGTATTTGGAAAGGACACCGTTTTAACATTATCGACACGCCGGGACACGTTGACTTCACCGTAGAAGTTGAACGTTCGCTCCGCGTTTTGGACGGCGCTGTGGCGACGTTCTGCGCGAAGGGCGGTGTTGAACCCCAATCGGAAACGGTTTGGCGTCAAGCGGACAACTATAAAGTTCCCCGTATCGCTTACGTTAACAAGATGGACATCAACGGCGCGGACTATTTCCGCGTAGAAAAGATGATTCGCGAAAGACTTGGCGCAAATCCCGTTATTATCGAACTTCCTATCGGTAAGGAAGATACGTTTAGAGGTATCGTCGACCTTATCAATATGGAAGCGGAAGTTTACTACGACGATTTGGGTAAAGATTTCCGCAAAGAACCGATTCCTGCGGATATGGAAGACCTTGCAAACGAATACAGAGCGAAACTCGTTGAAGAAGCGGCTTCCGCAAGCGACGACCTTATGGAAAAATATTTTGAAGAAGGGGATTTAAGCGCGGAAGACATCATCAAAGGTTTGCGTATCCGTTGTTTGCAAATGGAAGCAATTCCTATGCTTTGCGGTTCGTCCTATAAAAACAAGGGCGTACAATTCTTACTCGACGCGGTTATCAACTTCCTTCCCAGTCCTTTGGACGTAGCGCACGTTAAGGGCGTAAATCCCGACACGGGCGAAGAAGAAGAAAGAAAGACGGCAGATAACGAACCGTTCTCGGGACTTGCGTTTAAAATCGCAACCGACCCGTTCGTTGGTTCGCTTGCGTATTTCCGTGCATACTCGGGCGTACTTTCCGCAGGTTCTTACGTGTATAACTCCACGAAAGAAAAGAAGGAAAGAGTTGGCCGTTTGGTTCAAATGCACGCAAACGAAAGAAAGGATATCCCCGAAATTTGCCCAGGCGATATCTGCGCAATCGTTGGTTTGAAATACACGACGACGGGCGACACGCTCTGCGACGAAAAACATCCTATCATTCTTGAAAAGATGGTATTCCCTGAACCCGTTATTCAGCTTTCCCTTGAACCCAAGACGAAAG
>JBGVQH010000044.1:0-2794 GCA_045127475.1 Candidatus Scatosoma sp. | reverse complement strand
CCAAGGCGCAAACAAACGCCAATATTCTTTTCAATATCCGCATTTTCGCGCCTCCTCATACATTATCTTTTTCTCAAAGGGCACTCCACATAACTTTCTGCTTTTTTCTGCGCTTCTTCTACCTGCACCGTTACCAGCCGTTGTTTGCTGTATTTGGAAGAGCCGACCCCCGTTCCGTTCGGCGTCAGTTTTTTATACCAAGGACATTCCTCGTCCTCAATGGGCTGTATACATTCCGCTCTATTTTTCGGCAACGGCCGTCCGTCATACCCGTATTCGATATCGATATGGATACGATAGCGGTTGAAATCACCCAAATTACAATAAGGACAATCGGGATGACTGCCATGCGTACACAAAGCGCCTGTTGCGCGCTGCTGTTCGGGGTCTACCTGCTCGGTATCCTGCATAAGCAAGAAACGCAAACGTTTGAGCTCTTCCTTCTCGATTTTCTTTTCCATCAAAGGAATGGCTATGATACCCAAAACAACAAGTAAAATACACAAGTAACCCGCGGGGGATTGCATAAACGCAAAGAAACTGCCGACAAAGCGGATTCTCTCCCCTCTATAAATTGCCTTCATTTGGCTGTATTTTACAGGGAATTTATCCGTAAGATCTACGTTATCCCCCTGCAAACGGAACCAACGTTCCTCGGGATGTCTTTCGTTGGGTTCTTCAATCTGCACGATACGGTGTACAATCAACGTATCGTCCACTTCATAAACGACGATATCATACAGTTCCAAATCAAACTCATCGGGTAGTTTATGAGTTAAAATCAAGTCAAAACGGTCAAATTGGTCGTTTAAGTTATTTTCAAAAAGATATTTGTTATTCTCGTCCTTTTTGGACATGGAACCGCTGAGCACCACGCGGTACATGGGCACGTCGGTGTTGACGCTGTCTTGGAAAACCTGCATATACACGGAGAATCCGAAAACCGCGAACATTGCCACACAGATTACCCCCGTAACAACGTAATCTATCCAAGTGGTTTTATTCTTTTTACCGTGATACTTTTGGTATTCTTTCCAAATTCGCTCGTCTTCCACGCCGTTTCGGATTAGTTTTACCATCAGACGAACAATATACACCACCATCACCGTAAACAACGCCGTTAAGGCAATGAATACGATCAGACAGAGTAAAAATATGTACGTTTCATACGGGGTCATATTAAACATGCTCGTCCTATCTCCTTATCTTTTTTAATACTGCGTAAAAAAATATTGCGTAAAATAACATAACCTCCCCCTCCTTGCAAAAAGAGAGGGAGGTTGTTATCTAAATACTCTTATGTAACGATTGCTTGTTAAGCTTTAGGGGACGTCGTGAATTCCACACGAATCTGGTTGCCGGAAAGGGTGAAGCTATCATAAGCTGCCTTCGTGGGCAAGTCAACAATCGTGCTGCCGAGAGCCACTTCAAAGTCAGCTGCCGTTAACGTCCAGGTATGATCTTTTGCCGCACCGTCCAACGTGATCGACGTGGTCAATTCATTCTTCGTCAACGTCGTCGAGAACAACGTACCGTCAATTTCGAGGTTGCAGTAGATGTTTACCGTTTCATGGTTGTTTGCAACTGCATGATAAGTAACTACGATTTCACCGGTCGCTACAATCGCATCACCTTTATGATTGCCATCCTTATCATCGATAAGGAAGTTCAAGCTGTTAGCCGTGATTTCCAAGCTTTCACCCGTTACAGAACCGATGGGCGTCAAACCGATGGAAATCGTTTCTCTATCGGAAAATCCGGTAGTATCTGCATAGTTCCACGTTGCGTATACGCCACCAACGGTAACGCACAATGCCAAAGCTGCCAATAAACCTACACTTTTTTTCATAATGAAATCCTCCAATTTACTAAAAAATTTTGCCAAACAATTTTTTACCAATTGGGGAGGTATGGCGATAAAACGTCTTGCCTACCCCATCTGAAAAATAGTTCTATAATATATAATTATAGCACCCCCCCCCACGTTTTGTCAAGCGTTTTACATGGTTTTTTTTGGCTTTTTTTGCGTATTTTTACACTTTGGATAACTGCATTATCTACAGCCTTGTTTTTTGCGATTTTCGGCGGTTTAAAAGGCTTATTTTGTAATAGAAAAACCCCTATAAAATTTCGATCAAGACAATCGATTTTCCACAAGGGGTTCGTCCTATTTTTTATCATTTATATAATTTTCGTATGCGCAGTCTTGCTAAGGCGTTGCCGTCCTCACCCCCGCCCGCGCAGTAGCCGAGCAGTATGCCGTCATCAGTTTCAAAAATCGCGCAATAGCAAAATCCGCGATCGTCGGCGTCTTCGAATACGGTGATGTCTTCAAAATCCCCGCCATTCCCGTCCGAGAACGTATAGACAAAAGGCGTTCGTCCGCCCGTCCATACGCCGTGGGGGGATTCACTCCTGCCAAAATACAAGGGCGCGGGGTTGTAGATATACAAAATTCGTCCGTCTAACAACCGATGCGTACTCATGGGCGAGATGGGCGAAGTAAACCTAGAAGGCGCGGGCGTCGTCCACGTCCTGCCTTTATCAAAGGAATACGCCTCGAATTGCCGTCCCGAATCGTTACGGAAATAAGCGTACAAGCGCCCGTCGTCGAGCTCCTCAAACCCGGGCTCCTGCAAGCCCGTTCTAAACAGCGCGTAGGGCATTTCACATTCGCCGATTTTTTGGAAGGAGTGTCCCTCGTCCGTACTTTGATAAAACTCCGCAACCGCAGGGCCGATTTTTGAATACCGCCACCAATCGGGCAAGTGCAGGTATTGATCTTCGACTTCCA
>JBGVQH010000043.1:0-2371 GCA_045127475.1 Candidatus Scatosoma sp. | reverse complement strand
CTACCCGACCAGATTATCAACGCGGGGATTGCGGAACAAAATATGACGTCGATTGCGGCGGGGCTTGCCATGCAAGGCAAAACGGTTTATACCTATTCCATCGGGAATTTCCCGACGCTCCGTTGCATTGAACAGATTAGAAACGATTGCGCTTATCATAATGCAAATGTCAAGGTCGTTTGTGTAGGTGGTGGCTTTGTGTACGGCTCGCTTGGTATGAGTCATCACGCGACGGAAGATATTGCAATGATGCGTTCTCTGCCCGACGTAACGGTGCTTGCGCCTGGGGATTTGGTAGAGGCAGAGGCGGCAACCAAGGCGATTTATGAAACGCCTGGCACTTGCTATCTCCGTCTTGGCAGAGGTGGTGAAAAACGTATCCATGAGCAATTGGACGGTTTTACGATTGGTAAGGCAATTGAAATTCAAAAGGGTGAAAAGGTTGCCGTGTTCTCGACGGGTGCGATTTTCGACGAAGTCAACGAGGCGTGCGAGGAATTGAAAACACAGGGAATTGCCCCGACGGTGTATACTTTCCCGACGGTAAAACCGATTGATAAAGACGTGATTTTGGCGTGCGCGAGAATGCATAAGGCGATCGTGACCGTCGAAGAGCATAATTTGAGCGGCGGGTTCGGTTCGGCAGTGGCGGAAGTTTTGGCAGAAGCAGACGGCGTGAAAGCAAAGCTTGTCCGCGTGGCGTTGGACGATAGATATTCGTGTATCGTCGGCAGTCAGAAATATTTGAGAAAGCAGTATTCGATTGACGCAAAAGCAATTGTAGAAAAAGTAAAAGAGAATTGGTAAGATGAAGAAGATATTAATCTTAGCAAATGATGTAACTACGATTTTGCAGTTTCGCTCGGAGTTGGTACGGGCGTTGGTGCAGGAAGGACACGAAGTAATTGTAAGCGTTCCTAAAAGCAACCGTATTCCTGAAATTGAAGAGTTGGGCGCAAGTGTTGTGGAGACGGAAGTTGCCCGTCACGGTAAAAATCCGTTTAAGGATTTGAAACTGTTGCGACGTTATAAAACGTTATTGAAGGAAATCCGTCCTGATATTGTTTTAACGTTTACGATAAAGCCTAACGTATATGGTGGTATGGCTTGCGGAAAGCTGAAAATTCCTTACGTTGCTAACGTAACGGGCTTGGGGGTCGTCGGTGACGGCGGTATCATGCAAAAGCTGATGCTGTGGCTGTATAAAAAAGGCGTTAAAAAAGCACAATGTGTGTTTTTTCAAAATCAAGCAAATCAAAGATTTTTCCAAAAAAAGAAAGTTGTATCTGGAAAAACGGAACTGTTACCTGGTTCTGGCGTGAACGTAGAACGCTTTGCGTATATGGAGTACCCGAAAACGGAAAAGACAAATATCGTTTTTGTTGGTCGAATTATAAAAGATAAAGGCGTTTTTGAGTTGGCGACAGTGGCGCAAACTTTGAAAGAAAGAAAGGATATTCAGTTTACCATTGTGGGTGACGTGGAATACGGGGCAGAGAATCCGTTTGTTAATATGCCGAACGTAACTTGTGTGGGATTTCACAAGGACGTAAAACCTTATTTGCAAAATGCACATGCGATTGTATTACCGTCGTACCATGAGGGTATGGCAAACGTGCTTTTGGAAGCGGCGGCGTGCGGACGAGCTGTTTTGGCATCGAATATCCCTGGTTGCCAAGAAACTTTTGATGAGGGCATAACGGGCTTTGGCTTTGAACCGAAAGACGTGAAATCGTTAGGTGAAGCGATTGAAAAGTTTGTTGCCTTGTCCTATGAACAAAAGAAAACCATGGGCAAGGTTGGTAGAGAAAAAATCGAAAAAGAGTTTAATAGACAAATTGTCATCAATAAATATTTAGAACAAATTAAGTTGTTGTAATTTTAGGAGATAAATTCATGTACGCAAATCTGTATGAAAAAATTGTAAAAGGTGAAGAAAAAATTTCGCTTGTCGGGCTTGGTTATGTTGGTATGCCGATTGCCGTGGCTTTTGCTAAAAAGGTAAAAGTTGTTGGTTATGACCTCAATAAGGCGAAGATTGAGCTTTATAAATCGGGTATTGACCCTACTAAAGAAGTTGGCGACGACACAATTAAAAACAGCACGGTAGAATTTACTTCCGACGAAGCAAAACTTCGTGAAGCAAAATTCCATATCGTAGCCGTTCCTACGCCTGTGTACGACGACCATACCCCCGATTTAACGCCCGTGGAAGGCGCAAGCCGTATTCTGGGCAGAAACCTTGTAAAAGGCAGTATCGTTGTGTTTGAATCGACGGTATATCCTGGGGTGACGGAAGATGTTTGCGTGCCTATTCTTGAAAAGGAATCGGGGCTCAAATGCGGTGTGGATTTCAAGGTTGGCTATTCTC
>JBGVQH010000042.1:0-8789 GCA_045127475.1 Candidatus Scatosoma sp. | reverse complement strand
AAGAAAAGCCCGACCGTAAGCACCGACCCCGCTTTGTAGATTTCTTTATGAAAAAGAAGAAAAAGGATTAAAATATAATAAGACGACGCCCCGAAATCCGTTTGGGTTTCAGGGCGTTTTTTTTGTTAAAAATTTTGTATCGGCATAAAAAAGGGGAAAGAGCACCTGTCAATATGCAGATGCCCTTTGAGGAAGAATAAATCAGATATGAGGATAATCGTTTGTAAAATAGTTTTACTTATCGAAAAAACATATAAAAGTCAATCGTTCAATCGATATTTTTAATTATTATATCATGTTGTGCAGAGAAGTGCAAGCAAATTTAAGGTTGTAGCAGGAAAAGTGATATAAGAATTTTTTATAATACGCATAAACTTTTATTATAAACAATAGAATGGTGATATGCGGTTGAAAGGTTTAAAATCAATTAAAAAAGTATATTTTATTGGCGTCGGTGGGATTAGTATGAGCGCTTTGGCTCATTTTTTGTTTACTTGCGGCTACGAGGTATCGGGGAGCGACGGAATGCGCAGCGAACAAACGGAAAAATTAACGGCGCAAGGGATAAAAATATACGTTGGAATCGATGCGATGCGGGCGGAACTTTTACAAGCTGACGTGGTGGTGTTTACAGATGCCATTCCCTTAGAGCACGCGGAATTGCGCCAGGCAATCCACTTGCAAAAGCGCCTATATGCGCGTGCGGATTTTTTGGGGCTGCTTTGTAAAGAATTTTCAAACGTAATCGCGGTTGCAGGCAGTCATGGAAAGACGACTTGTACTTCTATGTGCGCACACGTTCTAAGGAGCTTGAAATTGCCGTTTACGGCGCATATCGGAGGGGAGGACGGGACGTTTGGAAATTTTTATACCAACGGGTGGGATTATTTTGTAACCGAGGCGTGTGAGTATAAAAAAAATTTATTGAAGATACCTGCCAGTAGGGCGATTTTGCTTAACGTCGATAAAGACCATATGGAATGTTACGACGGGGAAGAAGATTTGCTTGACACGTTCCGACAATATTGTAACAAAGCGGAAACGGCTTTTGTGTGTGCGGATGACGAAAAATGTCTGTCCCTGGGGGATTTTCCCTCGTTCGGAATAAAAAACAGCGGGGCGGATTACCGCGCGACACATTTGCGGGCGAATGGGGAAAAATATGCTTTTACCATAGAAGAATACGGAAAAGTGTTGTGCCGAATAAAGCTTAATGCAATCGGGCGATGCAACGTATACAATGCGTTGGCGGCGTTTGCTGTTATGCGCTCGTTCGGGTTTGATGAAAAACAAATCGTGGCGGGGTTGGAAACGTTTACGGCGATAAAACGTCGCTTTGAAAAAATCGGTGCGTATCACGGCGCAAGTTTTATCTGCGATTATGCGCATCACCCGCGCGAGATTGCCGCTACCGTGCGGACGGCGCAAGGAGTGTGCCGCGGAAAGTTATACGTCGTCTTTCAGCCGCATACCTATTCCAGGACGAAATTGTTGATGTCGGAATTTCTTTCCGTGCTTCGGCCTATCAAAAATTTAATGATTTATAAAACGTATGCGGCAAGGGAAAAATACGATAGAGCGGGCAGTGGGGAAACCCTTTCACGGACGCTTGGCAACAGCTTGTACGCGGAGAACGTATACGTGCTGAAAATGTGGCTGAAAAAAACGGTGAAAGACGGGGACGTCGTACTGTTTTTGGGTGCGGGGGATATTTATTATGCAGCGCAATATTTATTAAAAGAACTCCAATAGGAGTTAGGTGAAAAATGAAAACGGGCAAAAGTGGGGAAAAGTCGAAAAAATCTCTGCAGCAAGCCCGTTTTTTTGTTGTCAAACTATTGAAAAAAAATAAAATTTATGATATAATAAACAAGTATAGGGTGAGGAGGTATTTCCTTTGGCAAAACAGGACAGAAAAGAGAAGAAGAGTAAGAATAAAAAGGAATTGAAAATTGTCAACAAAGAGAGTTTTTGCGCGACGGTTGCGTTGTTTTCTGTATTGTTGTTTTTGATTTTATGTACACGGACTCTGATTTTTGGAGGGTTCGGTTTTGTCATACACGCATTTTTAACGGGTGTGTTTGGATATTTTGCTTATCCGTTGGTACTCGGGCTGTTTTATATTTCTGCGTTCGGACTGTTGGGAAAACGGCTTGTAAGAAATAGAAAACTGTTTGCCTGCTGTGTATTGCTGACAGTTTCCGCTGCCTTAATTTTGCATATTGCGTTAACGTATGCATGGTTTGAAAAGGTAGGATACCTTTCGGCGTGTTTTAATGCGGGGGAAGTATTCCCTAGGGCGACGGTATGTGGTTGGCTGGGCGGCGTGTTGGTGTATGCCGTAGCCTCCGTTACAACTAAGGTAGGCGCGGTGATTGTCTATGCCATTATCACCGTATTTTTGACGTACGTTTGCATTACAGTAGCGGGACAACAACCCAAACAAGACAGACAGAATAAGCAAAACGGATCCGAAAAAGAATATCCTGAGGCGAATAAGATGGATATTCCTTTATATCAGCAGTCTATCCCTCAACCGCAAGTACCCCAGCAAAGCGCGCAACCGCCTGTAAGCGTTGCGGAAAATATCGAACGTATTCCGATGCCTGGTTACGTTTCTCCTGAGGAAGCGCAGGAAAGGGCGCAGGAGTCCAACGAGGGCTATATGCCTACGGTAGAACAAAGACCTGGTTTTTCCTTGCGAGAGGACGAAAACAAAACGTTCAATCCAAACCGCTCCTTTTCTCCGTTCGGTATGCCTGATGCGCAGGATAAAACGGACGGCGGAATAGAACCCGATATCACAAATCCTCGTGCGTTTTTGTTTGGTGGTTCGCCTGCGGAAAATTATAAACGGAACTTGATTTTCGACCCTACGGCAAAGGTGAATACCCGACCCAACGTTTCGTCTAATCCTCCGACAATCAACGACGGATATACGCCTTCGTATACCAGCGCGTATCAAAATTCTATCAATGAAAATGCGCAACCTATCCGTCCGATTAAGATTGTCAACGATCAATCGCAAAACGATTACAACAGCCGTTTCGGTGGGTATGCCGAGCAGACGGCAACGCCTCCCCCTGTGGTACAGGCGCAACCGATAGAAGAAACAAGCTTTACGCAGACTTTTGATTCGTACTCGCCCAACAGCGACGAAATGGGTGATGCTTACAGGCTTTCCGAGCCTGCTGATGAACCCTTGTATCCAACAAACGAGGACAGGGAAGATGCGCGTTCTTTTGAGAATACGTACGAAGAAGAGCTTGACTGTGGCAGAGATGACGGATACAGACGACACGATTATATGGATTTGTTCTCGACAAATAATCCCAACGTATTTGGTGGGGAAGAGGAAACCTTGCTAGATAGAGCGGTTGACGAGGGCAGAGTGGATCGCAGTATTACCGAACGCACCTTTGAGCGAGACGACGCATTTTTAGAGGATACTCGAAATACGCGTTTGCGCGATTACGACGAAGAACCCCGTGGCAGAGACGGATTAAATTTGTTAGATGACGACGAGCCGTATTCTCTGCGTTCGGGGTATGAAGAATCGCGCAAGGAAGAGGAAACGAGAGGGTTTTCTGCCGATACTTTCCAGCGGAATAATGAAGAGCCTATCGTAGAAATGCGCGGAAGAGAGTATGACGAGGAAATTACTCCGCCCGAACCTGCGCCCGCGGTAATGCCTAAGGTGACGGAAGTTGTGCCCACGCCTCCGCCTCCGCCCCCCAAACCTCGCGTTATTCGTCCGTACGTGCGCGTGCCCTTGGACGATTTTGATTGCCGCGACGTACAGCCTACGGCAAACGACGAGGAAGTGGAAAAAACCAAACAAAATATTATTTCGACTTTGGCGGAATTCCGTGTCAACGGCGCAGAGATAGCCTCCGTTACGTTCGGGCCTACCGTTACCCGTTACAACGTGGCGATTCCACGCAGTATATCCCCGAAAAAGGTCGTTGCGCTCGATCAGTCGATTGCAATTAGTTTACATTCTAGCGGCGTAAACGTATATCCCAACTACGAGGACGGCGTGGTGAGTATCGAAGTGCCCAACAAGGAAAGGCAGTTCGTACAGCTTGGCTGCATGTTGTCGGGGGACACCTTTGTCAACGCAAAATCTTCCTCGCTTATGTTTACCATGGGTAAGGACGTAGCCAACCGCAAGGTGTACGGCGATATTAGTAAAATGATTCATTTGCTCGTGGCTGGTTCGTCTGGCTCGGGTAAGAGTGTATTCTTGGGTGCGTTGATTATCAGCTTGATTTATAAATATTCGCCCGAAGAATTGCGCTTGATTTTAATCGACCCGAAAATGACGGAATTTGTTATCTATAACGGCTTGCCGCATTTGATGATCAACGAAATTATCACAGATGCAAACAAAGCGGTGCAGAGCTTGAACTGGGCAATCGGGGAAATGAACCGTCGTTACCAGTTGTTTGAAAAAATGTCCCGTTCGGGTACGTACGTGCAAAACCTTGATCAATACAACGCACAACTGCCCAAGGCGGAGCGTTTACCCAAAATCGTCATTATTATCGATGAGCTTGCCGATTTGATGTTGGCGGCGAAAAAGGAAATGGAAGACCGCATACAAAACCTCACGCAAAAAGCGCGCGCAGCGGGTATTCATTTGATTGTTGCCACCCAAAGACCGTCCACAGACGTTATTACGGGCGTTATCAAGAGCAACCTGCCTACCCGCGTTGCCTTTTACGTGGCAACGGACGTGGACAGCCGTGTTATCCTTGACCAGACGGGCGCACAGAAATTGCTTGGCAAAGGGGACTTTTTATACACCATGCCTGGGTTGGCTGCACCGATTCGCGTGCAAAGTGCGTTTATCTCGCCTGAAGAATCGCAGCGTGTTGTGAATTTTATTAAAAATAACAACGAGGCGTATTACGACGAAGAGGCAACGGCGTTTATCAATTCACGTGGGGGATATGCGGGCGAGGCTAGCGATCCTCTTGTTGGGGATAAGAGCGGCGCGGTTGATCCTATCTATATCGAGGCGCTTAAATACGTTATTTTAAGCGGTAGCGCGTCGATTTCTATGATTCAGCGCAAATGCTCTACGGGGTACAGCCGCGCAGGGAAAATTATCGAATGGATGGAAGATATGGGCTATATCTCGCCTTTCGACGGCGCAAAGGCAAGAAAGGTTCTTATTACCAAAGAAGAATTTGAAAGCAAATACGGTCCTTTGTAAATTTTTATAAAAAGGCAAAAATATTTTAAAAAACAGGCATACAGTTGTCATATTTAGTATGCTATACTAACGATATAAAGGATAAGCGAACTATGTTATCTGGAAAGAAATTCGGGGTAATTTCTCTAGGGTGTGATAAAAACCGTGTAGATACCGAAAAACTGCTAGGATTGATTAAAAGGAACGGATGTGTGCTGACGGATGATATTTCCGCGGCGCAAGTGCTAATTGTCAATACCTGCGCGTTCTTGGAAAGTGCGCGGCAAGAGGCGATTGAAACGATTTTAGAATGTGCGCAGCAAAAAATGGACGGCAGTTTGGAAAAGTTGGTCGTTACGGGCTGTCTGCCCCAAAAATTTGTAGGTGAGCTGTTTGAACCGCTGCAAGAGGTGGATGTGTTTTTGGGTATCAACGATTACGAGAAGATATTCGAGGCATTGGAAATCTCATACGTGCAAGACGAGCGGCAAAATTACGTGGGGAAAGGAAAGGACGGATATATACACGACCGTGTATTGACAACCGACGACCATTTTGCCTATTTAAAGATTGCCGACGGTTGCTATAACCATTGTACCTATTGCCTTATTCCTAAAATTCGCGGCAAATACCGTTCCTATCCCATGGAAGAGCTTTTAAAAGAGGCGGAAAATTTGGGGGAAACGGCAGAGCTGATTATCGTGGCACAGGACACGACTCGTTACGGGGAAGATTTGTACGGCGAAAACAAGTTTGTGGAGCTTTTGCAAAAGCTTTCCGCGCTTGATAATATTAAAAAAATACGTCTTTTGTATTGTTACCCTGACGTAATCGGGGACGAGTTGATAGACGAGATTGCAACAAACGATAAAATTTTAAAATATATCGATATTCCGATGCAGCACACGGAAGACCGCGTATTGAAATTGATGAACCGAAAGGGCACGCGGGAAAAATATCTTGCGCTTATTGAAAAATTGCGCAAAAAGATTCCCGAGATTGCGATACGCTCCACGTTCATTTCGGGCTTTCCAACCGAAACGGAAGAGGAATTCTGTAATATGTTGGGATTTATTCGTCGGGCAAAACTCTTTAATTGCGGTTTTTTTGCCTATTCGCGAGAGCCTGACACGGGCGCATACCGCATGAAAGGGCAGGTACATCATGCGACGAAAAAACGGCGTGTGCGTGCGTTGTATCAAACGCAACAAGCGATTTCAAGGGGATTGCTTTCAGCGTTTATCGGTAAAAAAATTACGGTGCTGTGCGACGGTATCGATTGTGAAAAAGGTTGTTTTGTAGGGCGTGGGTATTTCAGCGCACCCGATATCGACGGAAAGGTGTTTTTCCATGCGACTGAGGCGATGCAGGGGGAATATTACGAGGTGGAAATCGACGGCGCAGACGCCTACGACTTATATGGACATACGGAGGATTACGAATTATGAATTTACCCAACAAAATCACTTTAAGCCGAATTTTTATGATACCCGTTTTCGTGGCGGTGTTCTTTTTGGATAGCGTGTTGCCTGACGTAAAAGGTTTTCCGATTGCTTATGCAATCGCGGCGGCTATTTTTGCCATTGCGGCGTGTACCGATTTTATCGACGGGCATATTGCGCGCTCCCGCGGGCTGGTTACCAACCTTGGTAAATTCCTTGACCCGATTGCAGATAAAGTGCTTGTTTCTACGGCGATGATTTTGCTTTTAGCGATGAAAGAAAGCCTGCTTCGCGGTTGGGAATACGGCGAAGAACTGTATATTGCGCTGGCGGTATGTATCTGCGTGATTATGGCAAGAGAATTGATTATCAGCGCGTTTAGACAGATTGCGGCGACGACGGGCTTGGTGCTTGCTGCGGACAAGCTCGGCAAATACAAAACAACGTTCCAAGACGTGAGCATTGTTGTTTTGCTTGTTTCGGCAAGCGTATTTGGAAAGGCAGGCGAAGTGCTGTGTATCGTCGGTTTGGTATTGTTTGCGATTGCAACAATACTTACCGTTTGGTCGGGTATTTCGTACGTAGTGAAGAATAAACAGGTTTTAAAGGACCAGAAATAAGCCGATTATAGGCTGTTTACAGGCACAAAAGACGGGGGTGGCGCATGAAAAACGCGTGTATCGTTTTGCAAAAGAATATCAATCCGTCCGATAGCGGTGTTGCCGCGGTTTTAGGGATATTTTCAGCAAACGGTTATGCCTTTCACGACGTGCAATTCCTGTTGCAATCGGACGAAAAACAGATAAAAGAAAGCGTTCAAAAGAAAATGAGCGGTGTGGACGTGCTTGTGCTCATAGCGGATAAAACGGCGTTGCCCGTGGCTAAAGGCTATGTATCCGAGTATTATAACGAAAATTCCGCACAAAATATATTTGGCGGAGCTGGTATCTATAAAGGGCAAAAATCGACGTTGTGTTTGCTTTCCGCAGACAATACGGAAACGGGCGCGGGGTATGTAAAAAACGTGTGCGTACCCTATTTAAAACAGATAAGCGGTGTGCGTTACGATAAAATCATTATACGTGCAGTGGGTGCAAACGAGGAACGGGTGAATGGTTTGCTTGCGCAAGCTATGCAGATGAGCGGTAACAAACTGACTTGTTATCACACTCGAAAATGCGACGAGGACGTTATCGAAATTACGTACGACAGCAACGCGCCGAAGATGCTGATTGACGACGTTTTGCGAATGTTTTCGGACGGTTTGGGGGATACCGTGTACGCGTTGAACGCCGACAGTACGTTGGAAGAGCAGCTAGTTACTCTGTTGAAATTACGGCGCAGAAAAATCAGCGTTGCCGAATCGTTTACGGGTGGTGGTATCGCAAAACGGATTACCTCGGTTTCGGGGGCAAGTGAAGTATATTTCGAGGGCTTAAACACCTATGACGAATTGTCGAAAATAAAACGTCTTGGCGTTTCCGAATACACCTTGCAAACGGCGGGTGCGGTATCCGATCAAACGGCGTACGAAATGGCGACAGGCTTGCTGGATACGGGCTGTTGTGATATTGCCATCGCAACGACGGGATTGGCAGGCCCGAAAAGCGACCGTTCTATGCTGCCCGTAGGGCTTTGCTTTATCGCCGTAGGCGTAAAAGAACAAGTTTTGGTGTATCGTTATAAATTCGACGGAAATCGCGAAGAAATTACCGAAAAAGCAATCAATTACGCGTTGTATTTGGCGTATAAGCACCTTAAAAAACTTTAAAAGACGAAAAAAATTAACAGGAGAAAATATAAAATGGCGAACGAAAAAAATACGGATAAAATGAAAGCGCTTGACGCCGTATTGCTGCAAATTGAAAAACAGTACGGTAAAGGCTCAATCATGCGCCTTGGCGACGAGGCTGGGCAAACGGAAATCGACGTGATTCCCTCTGGCTGTCTTACGTTGGACTTGGCTCTCGGTATCGGCGGCTTTCCCCGCGGCAGAATTATCGAAATTTACGGACCTGAATCTTCGGGTAAAACTACGGTTGCTCTGCATGCGGTCGCAGAGGCGCAAAAAGCAGGCGGTGTAGCCGCATTTATAGACGCGGAACACGCGCTTGACCCCGTTTACGCGAAAAAACTTGGTGTTAATT
>JBGVQH010000041.1:0-2161 GCA_045127475.1 Candidatus Scatosoma sp. | reverse complement strand
ATTAAAAACGGACACGACGTATATTAAAACGCTGAAAGGTATTCGCGTGAACGGCGGCGTGCTGACTGCCAAAACGCCCTTAGACGAGCACACGGAGCACGGCGATATCATCTTTACCGACTACGGCGTGTCGGGGGATGCGGTATTCCGCATTTCTGCGTTTATCGCACGGGAGCTTGCGGCGGGAAAAACCACTCTGTCTATTGATTTCCTGCCCGAGTATACCGAGGCGGAGGTGCTTTCTGCTATGCGGGAAAAGCGTACGGCGTATGCGGCGATTGACAATAGCGAGTTGCTGTTTGGTATTGTGAATAACCAAATCGGCAGGGCGGTTATGCGCCGCGCGGGGAACGACCTTTGCAAAGCGGCAAAGCTTGTCAAAGATTTTCCGTTGACGGTTACGGGCAGCTTGGGCTTTGATTACGCACAGGTAACCAAAGGCGGTATCCCCCTTTTAGAAACGGATGGAAATTTGCAGAGTAATTTTGTCAAAGGACTGTATTTTGCGGGCGAAATGTTGGACGTGGACGGACAATGCGGCGGATTTAACTTGCAATGGGCGTATTCGTCGGCGTGCACGGTGGCGGCGGCGCTTGCAAAAACCAGCCAAAAACGATAAAAGGTGGGGGACGTTATGAGTTTACACACCTTTTCGGATATAAAATTACCAATCGGGCGCAAGGAAGAGGAACTACTTTCGATTGCGAGGAAAAAGCTGGGCGGAAAGCTCGGCTATTTTGCCATTAAGAAAAAATCCTTAGATGCCCGCGACAAAAACAACATTCGGTATATTTATACGATTGAATGTTCCAAGGAAGAACAAAAAAAGCAAGAACCTGTTTTTGAACGATTGCCAAAACAGAAAATACCGACCAAACCTGTTTTGGTGGTGGGTAGCGGACCTGCGGGGCTGTTTTGTGCATTGCGCTTACTCGACCACGGCATTACGCCCATGCTTATCGAACGGGGTGCGCCCGTCGAGGAACGGACGAAAATCGTCGAACGTTTTTTTGAAACGAAATTTTTAGATACGCAGACGAATATTCAATTCGGCGAGGGGGGCGCAGGTACGTTCTCGGACGGGAAATTAAATACGCAAACGCATAGCACACTCAACCGCGAGGTTTTGGAAACGTTCGTACGCTTTGGTGCGCCGAAAGAGATTTTATATCTTGCCAAGCCGCACGTGGGCAGCGACAAGCTTAAACAAGTGGTCAAAAATATGCGAGAATACATTTTGTCGCAGGGCGGGCAAGTGTATTTTTACACGCAGTTACAAGATATCGACGTGGAAAACGGGCGGATTGTTTCCGCCACGCTTCACCGCCGCACAATAAAGGGTGGGAATGCTGTCTGTGAAAAAGTGGACGTTTCCGCCGTAGCGCTTTGCATAGGACACAGCGCGCGCGACACCTTTGAAATGCTATTAAAGCGAGGTGTGGCTATGCGTCAAAAGGATTTTGCGGTGGGGGTGCGTATCGAGCATTTGCAATCGGCAATCGGTGAGGCGCAATACGGCAAAGCGTATACACAGCTCCCTGCGGCGGATTATAAGCTTGTGTCTCATGCTGCCGAGCGTGCAGCCTTTACTTTTTGTATGTGCCCTGGTGGGTACGTTATGCCCTCTGCCAGCGAGGAAAACGGCGTGGTAACCAACGGTATGAGTAATTATGCCCGCGACGGAGAAAACGCCAACGCGGCGTTGATTGCGCAGGTATCCCACGCCGATTTCGAAAGCGACCACCCTTTGGCAGGCGTGGAATTTCAACGCAAAATTGAACGAGCGGCGTATCTTGCAGGGGGTAAAAATTATGCCGCGCCCGTACAGCTCGTTGGGGATTTTTTACAGGATAAAATCAGCGGCGGATTTGGCGAAGTGCATCCCACGTATGCGGCGGGTACGGCGTTTGCCGATCTTCGTACGGTTTTGCCTCCGCCTGTGATTGATACCTTGAAAACAGCCTTAGTGGATATGGGGAAACGACTGCGCGGCTTTGCAAATCCTCACGCAGTGTTGACGGGGGTGGAAAGTCGTACTAGCTCGCCCGTTCGCATTGAGAGGGATGAAAATTTGCAATCTCTGTCGGTGGCAGGGCTGTACCCCTGCGGCGAGGGCGCTGGTTATGCAGGCGGTATCACTTCGTCGGCAGCGGACGGTTTG
>JBGVQH010000040.1:0-6926 GCA_045127475.1 Candidatus Scatosoma sp. | reverse complement strand
CCAAATTTTGCGCTAAGGCATAGGACGTACCGTCCGTACCAAAATTTTTCGCCGCTTTTCCGCCCACGCAGAGCACTACCTTTTCCGCTTGACAGGTATACGTTTGCCCACCGTTTTCGCAGGCAAGCAAAAACCCGTCCACCCCCTTTTGAACGTCCGTTACACGTGTGGACGTGCGCAACGCAATACCTTTTTCTGCCGCAGAAAAACGCAACGCGTCCGTGAGCGCAGACGCTTGTCTGCCAGCCGGGTAAACTCTGCCACGTTCGTCTTGGGTCAAAAGCACGCCTCTGCGCGCCCAAAAGTTAGCAAAGTCCTTGTCGTCGTGCGCACGCAAAATCGCGGAAATTTTTTCCGCCGCCGTATTCTCGGACGAGAAATATTCCGCCGTCAATACACCGCGGTTGGTAACGTTCCCCTGACCATTGCCCGTAGACGAGAGTTTTTTACCTACACGTTCCCCGCGTTCAAAAACCACCGTTTTGGGTAGGGGCGTGCCTGCTATTTCGTTGTAGTCTGCCAGCGCGCTACAAAGCAATAAGCCCGACGCACCGCCGCCGATTACGGCAATTTCTATCTTTTCCATAATTTTATTGTACAGTATTTCCGCGCAAATGTCAATTTTTTCGTATTTTTTTTTGAACATCTTCAAAAAATTTTAACAGCAGTCTTGACTTTTCCCCCTTTTTATATTACAATATTATAACAAAATTCATTTTGAAAGGAGATTGTATGAACGCTTTGTTATCGGGATTGAAAAAAATCCTTAATCCGATCGTGGACGCCCTCCATCTGCGCGGCGCAGCAACGACCGTATATCAATATTTGCAAGAAAACGTCTTTATGATGTGGGTGATTTTGGCGTTTGCCGTCTTGTTTTTTGCGGCAATCGTTTTGATTATCGTACTTTCGGTTAAAGCACACAAACGCGCCAAGGCAATCCGCAACGTCGAAGAGTACCCGCAAGCACAAACCTCTGCTATACAAGAACCAGCGGAAGAAGTCGCTGCAGAGGTCGCTCCCGCACAAGAAGTTGCACCCGCACAAGAAGTTGCACCCGTGGAAGAGGTTGCACCTGCACAAGAGGTTGCACCCGTGGAAGAAGTAGCACCTGCGCAAGAGGTTACACCTGCGGAAGAGGTTACACCCGTAGCAAAGCCGAAAAAATCTCCTACAAAGAAAAAAGCTGCGGTTGCGGCTACGGCGGCAGAGGCTGCAGCACCCGCCCCTATAAAGGAACCTGAAAAACAGGTGAAATACCGCGGCAAGTGGGTTTTGACCAAGATGATAACGCAACAGGAAAACAGCGACGCTACGGAAGAAATGTATTTCTTCGAACTGCGCGCATCCAACGGCGAAAAGCTGCTTGAGAGCCAAGAATATACCTCGCTTTCGGGCGCAAAGAAAGGGATTGAAACCCATTTAAACAATATCAAAAACGGCAATTTTAAGGTATCCCTTACCAAGAAAGGCACGTATATTTTTAAATTGATGAATGCAAAAGGTATGCTCCTTTGCACGGGTGAAAATTATTCTCAGCGCGCAAGATGCGAAAGCGCGATTGAATCCACCAAACGCTTTGCGGAAACGGCGGTAATCGACGAAAAGGTACAAGAAATCGTTGTCAAAGTCCCCGCTGATGAAGAAAACGGCAGCGTTACTCCTACGGCAGACGGCGCAATCGGCAAGTGGATTGTTTCTAAGCAAACGGACGATTTGGGCGACGTGGCGTATTATTTCGAGTTGTTTGCAAACAACGGCGAAAAACTGCTCTCTTCTGAAGATTACACCTCGCTTTCGGGTGCACTTAGCGGTTTGGAAACACACAAGAAAAACATTGAACAGGGCAATTTCCGTATTATCCCCACCAAACGCGGCGATTATATCTTTAAACTGCTGAATGGCAACAATCAGCTCCTGTGCCTTGGCGAGCATTATAAAACTCGCCGTATGTGCCAAAACGCGGTAGAATCGGTCAAGAGATTTGCGCTCACCTCCCCCACCGTGAACGACGAGGAATAATCAGATTATCATAACGAAAAAAACGCGGGTTGTAAACAACTCCGCGTTTTTTTGTTGCCTTGACTAACAAACGACGATTATTCCGCGCGTCTGCCTCTAAGCCAAAGCACACCGTTGGTGATAATCGGCGAAAGGATCAGCCAAAGCGCCGCAAGTGCGATCAACGAATACACGATAATCGAACCGACCGTACGCGCGCCCGAAAATACCGTGGACACAAGGTTTACGTTAAACAAACCGAACAAGCCCCAGTTGATAGCGCCGACGATTACCAAAATATAAGCGATAATATTAACGATACGCATACTTTCTTTCCTCCTATCAGCAGTATGCCCTGACCGTAAAATTTTATACAAACGGAATATAAAAATTACGCCCTGCGACAGGACCTGCCGCAGGGCGTGCTTTGTATAAGCGTAATTAATTATTCGCTGCGGAGCGCAACAACGGGGTCTTTCTTCGCCGCCGCACGCGCAGGAATCAAACCGCTGATCAAGGTCAGCAAGATACTGATAGAAATCATAATCAGCGCCGAGGTAAACGGCAACGCCGCAAGAGTACTGATACCTGTCAATTTACCCAGCAAGCCGTTGATACCCAGCGACAGCAAATAGGTAATGACTACGCCGAGCGTACCCGACGCCGCGCCAATAATAAAGGTTTCGGCGTTGAACAGGTTTTTGATATCCTTTTTCCTTGCGCCCAGAGAACGCAATACCCCAATTTCGCGTGTTCTTTCGACAACGGAAACGTACGTAATGATACCAATCATGACCGACGATACAATCAAGGATATAGACGTAAACGCCACCAAAACGATGGTAATTGCATTCAGCATCATTTCCACCATGCCCATCAGCAAACCAACCGTGTCCGTGTATTTAACCTCGTTGCTGTTGGTAAGCAAGATTGTTTGCGTCGCCCCATTTTCGTCCGTCCAAGTATATTCGTACGGATTTTCCGCTGTAGCATTTTCGCACATAGCGTTCCAACCGTCAAGGTATCTCAGCATATCCTTTTTGGTGTTAAAAGATTCGGTATAGAAAGATATTTCCGTAATTTTATCGCTTGCACCGATAGCCTGCAACGCAGATTCCTCGTCGATTAATTGCGACGTTTGGTCAACTACGTATTTCCCTAAGGTACTGACGGGGAGCGTACAATTCCCCTCTTTCATAATATGTTGCGCAAGCGCGGACGGATTCGCCATTTCCTTTGCTACATAGTCGTTAACGAGCTTTTCCGTAACGTTAAGTCCGTCCGAAAGACAACCGAACGACAAACCCTGTCTTAAACGCAAAATACCCGTAATACGAATAGGCGTTGCGCTTTCGGCTTGCATAGCCTCCTTGGGCTGTACGCCTGCATACGTAAACGAATCCGTGCCCGTCGGCAGATACACCCCATTGTTTGTAAAGAAGGAATATTTCGTAGCGAAAATATCGTTGAAATCTACCAACAAATCTTCCTTTTCCTTCGGTTCTTCCCCCTCTAATTGACCAAAATCAAATTGATTGAGGAATTGTTCCGCATTAATCAAACCGAGCTGCGCAAGCAATACGTCCGTCAATTCATTGTTTTGTCCAACGACCAGCACCGCGTCATTTGCCGATTTGGGCAAACCCGTATCATTACCGATAATCGTCGGGTTTTTAGCTATAACCTCATATTGCGACAGAACGTAATCAGAATAGCCGTGCTTTTCAAAATCACTCGTCCCCGGCATTACGTTGACAACTTCGCCCAGCATATCCACGTACTGTGCCAAGGAGGCAAGCGTCTTATCCTGTGCACGGAGCGCATCAGTATAGATACTTCTTACCATCGAAACCGAAACCGCTTTGTCCGTCATATCCACCGTGTTGCCCGTTGCCGCATCAATAAACGGAGAATTAAACGGCGAGCTGACAAACAGATTGTGTTTGATTTCCGCACCCGTCGAATAGGTAATTTCCTCGTAATAATCGCTGGGCATTTGACGGACGTAATGCAAATATGCATCGCTGATGTCGTTTTCAATCATCATACCCTGCGCAAGGTTGGTAACGAACGAGTTCACGTATACCTTATTACCAAGCTGGGACAAATCGGGCATATCCTCCGTCGCCGTCAGCCCCGACATAATCGCGTTGACGTCTACCGTCTTTTTCGATACCGTTACGGGCGAGGATGAAAGCATATCTTCCTGCGTTTGCGCTATGTAATTATTAAAGCCGTTAGACAGCGCCAACACCAAGCATACACTGATAATACCGATACTGCCTGCAATCGACGTGATAATCGTTCTGCCCTTTTTCATTAACAGATTCTTCGCGCTAAGTCCCAAAGACGTGAAAAAGGACATGGAAGAGCGTTCTTTCTTCGTCTTTTTCTTTTTGGTGGGTTGCACCGCGGATTCTTCGTTTTCTTCCACTGTCGCGAGGGTTTCTGCTGCGCGCTCGGTTTCTTCCTCTTCCACCGAGTACGGGTTGGTATCGTCGATTACCAAGCCGTCCTGTAAACGCACGATACGCGAAGAATATTGCTCGGCAAGTTCAGGGTTGTGCGTAACCATAATAACCAAGCGTTCGCCCGCGATTTCTTTAATCAAGTCCATAATCTGGACGCTGGTTACTGTGTCGAGTGCACCCGTCGGCTCGTCTGCCAGCAAAATTTCGGGGTTGTTTACGAGCGCACGCGCAATCGCAACACGCTGCATCTGCCCGCCCGAAAGCTGGTTGGGCTTTTTATGCATTTCGTTTTCCAAACCAACTTTTTTGAGTGCCTCTTCCGCACGTTGACGGCGTTCCACCTTGGAAAGCCCTGCAATGGTGAGCGCAATTTCTACGTTCCCCAACACGTTTTGGTGGGGAATTAAGTTATACGATTGAAAGACGAACCCGATACGGTGGTTTCTGTACACGTCCCAATCGTGGTCCTTATAATCTTTGGTAGATTTGCCGTTGATAACAAGATCCCCGTCCGTGTAATGGTCCAAACCGCCGATAATGTTAAGCAACGTCGTTTTACCACAGCCCGATGCACCCAAAATGGACACGAACTCGTTCTTACGGAAATTGAGGTCCACGCCTTTAAGCGCATGCACCACCAAGCCCGCCGTCTTGTAATCCTTTTTAATGTTTTTTAATTGCAACATTTTGCATACCCCTCTACGCCGTTAGCGTACTTTATTTTTAAAACCTATGGTTTTACAGGCTAATTTTATTGGAATTCTATTATAAATCCTTTCCTTTGTTTTTGTCAAGAGCTTTGTCATATGTTTTTATGATTTTTACACATTTTTCCCTTTTTTCACCCGCCTTTCACAAGTACTTTTATTTCTTTTTTTCGCGGTTATTCTGATTATTTTCCGCGAAAGGCTTGTCAAATTTAAAAAAAAGTGCTACAATAATAAAAATCGTTTACAACCGTAGCTTTTGGGACGATTTGGGAGAATATATTATGAAAAATTTGACGGAATTTTTAAAAGACTCACTCACCGCCTATCACGTTTGCGATAACTTAAAAGCGGCGCTTGCTGAAAACGGATTTTTACAGCTCTATGAAACGTCCGATTGGAACGTGAGCGAGGGAGGCAAATATTATATCGTACGCGGCGGCAGTATTATTGCGTTCACCGTCGATTCCTTAGACGACGTTTCGTATAAAATTGTAGCGTCGCACACCGATTCCCCCGCTTTAAAAATAAAAGAAAACGCCTTGAAAGCAGGGGAATTTTACACAACCCTCAACACCGAAACGTACGGTGGCGGCATCTGGTATACTTTTTTTGACCGCCCCTTAAAAATCGCAGGACGGGTAATTGTGAAAAAGGACTCGATTTTAGAAAGCAAAGCGGTAACCTCTCCCTTTACGCTGACGATTCCCTCTTTGGCAATTCACCAAAACCGCAACGTAAACGAGGGCTTTTCCATCAATAAACAAGTCGATTTGCAACCTCTCGTTGGATTATCAAACACGGGCTTGACCATGGAAAATTTACTGAAAACTGTCGCGGGCGAAAAGGTTATTTCTCACGATTTATACCTCGTCAACGCAGACACGCCCTATACCTTTGGCGTAAACGACGAGTTTTTAGCCTCACCCCGTATCGACAATTTGACCAGCGTATATTCCTCCTTGCAAGCCTTTCTTGCTCACGAGGAGAAGAGCGGAATTTGCGTCATCGCATGCTTAAATCACGAAGAGGTAGGCAGTCTTTCTTCTCAGGGCGCGGACGGGGATTTTCTGGAAACGACTCTGCGCCGTATTGCCTATGCGTTCCGTTTTGACGATAACGAATTTTATAAAGCTTTAGCGTCCTCTTTCCTGCTTTCTGCAGATAATGCACACGCATTACACCCCAACCACCCCGAAGTCAACGACCCCACGAACAAAACCATGCTCGGCGGCGGCGTTGTCATTAAATCACACGCTGGCTGCGCTTATATTACCGACGCAATGTCCTCCGCCGTCGTAAAAACGGTGTTGGACAACGCAGATGTACCTTATCAGTATTTTGCAAACAACTCGACCATTAAAAGCGGTTCGACACTCGGTTGTGCCGCGCTGCGCCACCTTGGTATACAGGGCGCGGATATCGGGATTGCACAACTTGCTATGCATTCGGCAAGCGAATGTTGCGCGCTCGCTGACTGCGAATCCATAGAAAAGGGCATGCGTACCTTTTTCGAAAGCACCTTGCACGCGGTAGACGGCGGCATCCTCGTTGAATAATTCCTCCTTAATACGTTAAAAGACGGCTTTTGCAAGCCGTCTTTTTTTGTTTGTTTTTTGTTTCGCTGCGTACATGGGTACGCCTTTTTTGTTTTTGCTTATTTAATAAATGCACGGAAAGCCAAATAGTTTTCGTATAAATCCGCCTTGGAAATCACTTCAAAGGGCGAATGCATCGAGATTACGGG
>JBGVQH010000039.1:0-4562 GCA_045127475.1 Candidatus Scatosoma sp. | reverse complement strand
ACAACTCCCTTACATACTTCAGACAGCACGCTGTTATGGCGGAACGCCTCACGCGCGTGCACGTTGGACATGTGCACCTCCGCAACGGGAATATCAATCGCCGCAATCGCGTCGCGCAGAGCATAGCTATAATGCGTAAACGCGCCCGCGTTAAGCAAAATGCCGTCGTAGGACTTGTTTAAAAACGCCTCGTGCAATTTATTAACAAGCTCGCCCTCGATATTGCTCTGGTAAAAATCGACGCTGTCGCCGTTTTGTGCGCAATACGCCGCGATTTTTTCGTTAATTTCGTCCAAGCTTGCCGAGCCGTAAACGCCCTTTTCGCGCTTGCCCGTCAAGTTTAAATTGACACCGTTGATAACCAAAAACTTCATAACCGTATTTCTCCTCTCGAAGTTAATCGTTTAAATATTTTTTCTCGTACAGGCGGTAAAATTCCTCTACCTGTTTTTCGTTTGGCCGCATATCCAAATACAAACAATCGGCGTAATACGCCTGAAAAAACAGCATTGCCGCGCCGTTTAAAATCGTTAAACCCTCTTCTTCCGCCAGCCGTAAAAACTCCGATTTTCTAGGCACGTAAATCAAATCAATCGCACTTTCCGCACCCACAAACGCCGCTTTCGTAACAGGGGAACGCCCCTCGCTGTCGTGCATGCCTACCCCCGTGCAGTTGATTAAAATATCAAACCCGCCCTTTTCGGGGTCGTCAATCGGCGTGATACCAAGATTTTTACAGGTTTCCTCTAACGCCGCGCGGTTACGCTGATACATATAAACCGTCGCACCGCCCTTTTTCAACGCCGCCGCCGTACTCCTGCCGCTACCGCCGCCGCCAAGCACCAAAATCTTCTTGCCCGCATACTCGATACCGTAGGAGCGAATCATCTGCAAAAAACCGATTCCGTCCGTATTATACCCCGTACGGGTGGCGTTGAGTACGGTATTCACCGCGCTGTAATCGATGGCGTCGCCTACGATTTCATCCAAATATTCCATCGCGTCCCGCTTATAGGGAATGGTAATATTAAACCCGTCAAAATCCCCTAAGAGGGTGCGCATAGCACTGTCAAAACCGTCCTTACCAACTGAAAAGCGCTGATATTCGCACTCGATACCAAGCTGCTCCAAAATAAAAACGTGTATTCGTTCGCTGTCCGATTTGGAAACGTCCTTTCCAATCAAACCCAAACGCAATTTCTTCACACTCACCTTGTACCGTCCCCCTATCTTACCGACCTTTTACGCCCAACTTATCAAAGAAATCAGGGAAAGAAATCGCGCAGCAGTCCTCGCGCAGTACGTTGCCCCCCTGTTTAGAGGCAAGCAACCCGACCGCCCCCGTCATCGCAATACGGTGGTCAAGATAACTGTCGATATCGCCGCCCACAAGAGTTTCCTTGCCGCGAATAATAAACCCGTCGGGGGTTTCCTGACAATCGCCGCCGAGGTTGTTGATGAGTTCTGCCGTCGTGCGGATTCTATCGCTTTCTTTCACGCGGAGCTCTTTCGCTCCCGTGATACGAGTTTCTCCGTCCGCAAACGCGCACAGGAGCGCAACCAAGGGCAGCTCGTCAATCATAGCAGGTACGTCCTCCGCCGTCAACGAGATGGCGTGCATGTCCGATTTTTCGACGAGAATATCCGCCGTCTCTTCTCCGCCCGAAACCCGTCGATTCAGCAACGAATATTTCACGCCCAACCGATCAAACGCCGTCAAAATCCCCGTGCGGGTGGGGTTGATCCCGACGTTTTTACACAAGGTTTTGCCTTTCAGCGCGCCCAGCGCCATAAAGTACGCCGCCGAGGATATATCCGAGGGCACACACACGTCAATCGCCTTTAAATGGCTCTTGCCAACCGTAATGGCATTCCCGTTTACACGGATATCCGCACCCATAGCGGCAAGCATTCGTTCGGTATGGTCGCGGGATTTTACAGGCTCGCTGACCCGCGTTTCGCCGTCTGCGGAAATACCTGCAAGTAAAACAGCACTCTTGACCTGCGCGGAAGAAATCAGCAAGGACATCTCCGTACCACGCAACGGCGCAGGCGTAACGTACACGGGCGCGTGCCCGTCCGTCGTCTTTACGTTCGCGCCCAACAAGGCAAGCGGATCTGCCACACGGCGCATGGGACGGGACGAAAGAGACTCGTCGCCGTAGAGCATAGCGTCGATTTGCTTGCCCGCAACAAATCCCGTCAAAAGACGAATCGTCGTGCCTGAATTACCGCAATTTAACTGTGTACCGCGACGAAATCTGGGCGTACCGCTCACACGTAAGGTCGTACCGTCCACGTCGATTTTTGCCCCCAACGCGCGCATACAACGGCAGGTCGAAACGCAATCTTCGCCAAGTAGTGCGTTTGTAATTACCGCCTCGCCGTCCGCACCGCCGTTTAACATAATCGCGCGGTGGGTTACCGATTTATCTCCCGGGAGTTCAAACTCCCCCTCAAAATATTCTCTGCTTTGGATATACTGCATACCCGTCCCCTTTTTTCTATTCTCTTTCCGTTTATTTCGCCGCGTTTATCAGCGCGGCGCGGTACGCCTCAAAGCCAAGCGCAAACATTGTCCACTCACCCTTTGCCTTTGCCACCGCCATTTTAATTTTGCCATCGTCTGCATTTTTCTTATCTGCGCGCGCTTTCTCCGCCTGCTTTTCAATCGCGGAAAAATCCACCGCCGCTTGGGGGGCAAGCCCAATCGCCTTTTTAGTCAACGCAATCAGTCTATCGCCGTACACCCTTTCGCATACGCCTGCATCTACCGCCATACGGGTTTCGAATAACATGCCGTATAAAACACTCTCCCCGTGGGAAAGCCCGCTGGTAAGCTCAATCGCATGCCCCGTCGTATGCCCGACGTTGAGGCTGCGGCGCTCGCCGCTTTCCTTTTCGTCCGCCTGTACCACGCTTGCCTTATGCGCAATACACGCGACAATCAGTTCGGTCAAAAAACCAAGGTCGGTCAACTTGTCCGTGTTTTGTTCTAAAATATCGAAAATTTCGCCGCTGAGCGCCGCATATTTGACAATTTCGCCCACGCCACATTTAATCTCACGCGGGGGCAAGGTCTTTAAAAAGGCGGGATTAACCAACACCTCACAGGGTTGATAAAACGCCCCGACGATATTTTTTACGCCGCCCAAATCCACCGCCGTTTTGCCGCCCACACTGCTATCCACCTGCGCAAGCAAGCTCGTAGGGATTTGCACGCAAGAAATGCCCCGCATGTACAAAGCCGCCGCCAAACCGCCGATATCTCCAACCACGCCGCCACCGACCGCAAACAATCGGGAATTTCGATGCAGCCCCGCCGTCGCCATTTTTTCCAAAATCGCATACAGGGATTGAAAGGTTTTATTCTCTTCGCCCGCAGGCAAAACAAAGATTTCCACGCCGTCAAAGTACCGTGCAAACCACTCTTGATACAACGCGTACACGTTGCTGTCCGTTACGACAAAATTCTTCTGCCCTGTCGTCAGCACAGGCAAACGAGCGTCGATTACGTCCATACCTACGTATATTTTCCCCGTCATTGTCGGAGTTTTCAACTCAATCGTTTCCATAAGCCTATCCTATCTAGCCTACTCTATCACGGCAAGTCCTTATATCTTGCCTTTACCTGCGCCATCGTATCGCCGCCAAGACGGGTTTGCACCGCGTCCGCAAGCACCTGCGCCACCACCGCCTCTGCAATCACCTTAAAGGCAAAAATCGCGCATACGTCGCTGCGTTCCGACGCCGCCGTAGCCACCGCTTTCGTGTTAAATTCCACCGTTTGCAAGCCTGACATAAGGGTAGGAATCGGTTTCATAGCAACACGGAGCACGATTTCTTCGCCGTTGGACATACCGCCCTCGATACCCCCCGCGCGGTTGGTGTTGCGATAAAATCCTTTGGCTTCGTCGTAGAAAATTTCGTCGTGAATATCCTTACCGCTCGTATTCGCCACCGCAAACCCTGCGCCGATTTCCACGCCTTTTGCCGCCTGAATACTCATCAGCCCTGCGCTAAGCTGGCTGTCCAGCTTTTCCGCGTAGGTCATTACGTTGCCAAAGCCGCTCTTCAAACCGCGCACCCGTATTTCAACCACGCCGCCCGACGTATCGCCCGCCTTTTTCAGTTCGTCGATTTTTGCCTGTGCCAGCGCGCTCGCGTTCTCGTCCAGCATACCAAGCGGCGTTACCCTTTTCAGTTCGTCAAAAGCGTACGCGCCGTCGTCCTTGATACCGCACACTTCGCGCACCAAACCGCCGATTTCCACACCGAGCGCGGCAAGATACTGCCGATACACCTGCCCTGCCGCCACACGAATCGCCGTTTCCCGTGCCGAGGCACGCTCTAAGATATTCCGCGCGTCTGTCTGGTCGAATTTCAGCATACCCGTAAGGTCGGCATGCCCCGGGCGTACCTTGGTGAGCTCCTTTTTTTGCATCGCCTCGCCGTCGCACAGTTCCGCCGCCATGGACGATTTCCAGTTTTCGTAATCACGGTTATAAATGCAAAGGGTAACGGGACTGCCCAACGTTTCTTGATTGCGAACACCCGTCAAA
>JBGVQH010000038.1:0-9090 GCA_045127475.1 Candidatus Scatosoma sp. | reverse complement strand
GGGTAGGCTTGCAGGACGCTATGTCCAGGGCTTTGGTTTGGGCGGAAACGTGCGGTTGCGTCTTTTACAAGGTGCTCTGGAATGAAAAGGGGGGCAGACAGGTCGCGGTGGACGAACAGGGCGTGCCTGTGTACGAGGGGGAAGTGCAGGTTTCCGTCGTGCCGCCGTTTGAAATTTTCCCCGACCGTTTGGATGCGGAAGAATTTGACGGGCTGCGTAGCGTAATTCACGCGCAAGCCGTTTCCGTGGAATATATCCGCGAAAGATTTGGTGTGGCGATACAAGGTAAGGACGTGTCCGCGATTATGGGATACAGCGAGCCGTCGGCAGGCAAAGTTCCGACAGCGTTATCGGGGAAAAATACCGCAACCTTAAAGGACGGCGAGGTTTTGATAGAGCGTTACACCCGTCCTAGCGAGCAATATCCCGAGGGTAGGTTGGAAATCGTGGCAGGGGGCAAGCTGTTATACGAGGGGGATTTGCCCTATATCAACGGCGAACGCGGCGAAAGGACGTTTCCGTTTGTCAAACAGGATTGCTTGCGTTTGCCCGGTGCGTTCTTTTCCAGTAGCGTAATTGACCGTCTAATCCCCGTACAGCGTGCCTACAACGCGGTGCGTAACCGCAAGCACGAGTTTTTAAACCGCGTATCCATGGGGGTTTTGACCGTGGAGGACGGCTCGGTGGATACCGACGAACTGAGCGAAGAGGGGTTGTTGCCCGGGAAGGTGCTGGTATACCGTCAGGGGGGCAAAGCGCCCGAAATGCTCGATTGCGGCAACGTGCCTAGCGAGTTTAAGAGCGAGGAAGAATGGTTGGAAAAGGAATTTTCGTTGATTAGCGGTGTGAGCGAGCTGACGACGAATTCTACCCCCGTACGGGTAACGAGTGCAACGGGGTTACAGTTGCTGCTGAACCAAGACGATAACCGTTTGTCGGCGACGACGGCGTGTATCGAGCGCGCTATGAAGGGAATCGGACGGCAGATTTTACGATTGTACCGTCAGTTTGCAGGCACGGCAAGGCTGATGACGTTGACGGGTGAGAATAAGAAAACGCAAATTTATTATTTCAACGCCTCCCGTTTGGACGTGTCCGATATTCAGTTTGAATCGCAGGAAACCTCCTCGCCCGAAGAGAAGAAACGAATTTTGTTGCAGTTGTACGAGGCAGGGCTGCTCACGGACGAGAATGGAAAGCTTTCGCAAGAAAATAAAAATCGTATTTTGGAGGCGTTCGGGTTTGGCAGCTATGAAAACGTAAAGGATATTTCGGCGTTGCATGCGGCGAAGGCGGGGGAGGAAAACTTGGCACTCAAGACGGAACATGCGGAAGTGGACGAATACGACGACCACGAGGTGCATTTGAACGAGCACGTAAGGTTTTTGCTGTCGGCGGAATTTAAACGGGCAAAGGACCGTGAGGGAATTAAGGCGAGATTCCAAGCACATATGGAAAAACATAAAAAAGCGCAAAACGCGCAGTAAATAAGGAGGATTTATGGAAAAAAAGGAGAACGTTTACGAGAGGACGAACGCTACGGAGAAGGTTACGCAGGTACAGGCGGAGACGGGGGAGAAGATGGGGCTGCCGCAAGAAGTCTCGACAGTGGCGGGAAAGTTTAAGGACGTAAGCGCCCTTGTGAGGGCGTACGAGTCGTTGCAAGCGGAATTCACGCGGAGAAGTCAGCGGCTCAAGGAACTAGAAAGGCTCGCGGAAAATTCCAAATCGGGCGCGGCTGTGGATTCGGGGGCGGAAAAGCTCCGTAAGAATGCCGAAAGCAGACGGGAAAAGGCGAAAGCGTTTGACGAGTTCGTCATGGAGGTTGGAAAAGCGCACGGACAAACGGAACCCGACGAGAAAGTGGAAAGCCCTGTGGCGACGGCGGCGGCAAGCGTCGACGAAAACGCCGAAAACGCGGAAAACGAGCAGGTACATATCGAAAATACGGTGAAAGAAGGGGATTTGCAGGCAGAAAAGGAAAGCGTCGTTGACGCGGAAAAAGCTGCGCATCCGTCCGTTGCAGGGAACGCACCGTCGGACGATTTGTATTTGCAGGTGAGCCGTGATGAGGGGGTGCGCCTCCGTATCATTGGGGAATATCTTGCCTCGGTGGGCAGAAGCGCGCCGCCTATTACCGCCGCGGGGGTGGGTACATACGTATCGCCGCCGCGTAAAGCCAGAAATATCAGCGACGCTGCTGCTATGGCTTTGCAATATTTTAAAAAGCCGTAAAGGACGGCGAAAAATGTGGCTTGGACACAACAAAGGTTGTGCCCGAGCGAAAAATCAAAAAATAAGGAGAAACAATTATGATTACACTTAACAGCGCGGATAGCGTATTAAAATCTTTTTATCTGGACGCGATTAGCGATTCGCTCAATTATAAATCCAACCCTTTCTTTGCGAAAATTGAACGCACGGCAGGCGACGTGGTTGGTAAGGACGTGAGAAAAGTGGTGAGAAGCGGCTTTAACGGCGGCGTTGGCGCCGGTACGGAAACGGGGGATTTGCCCACCGCACAGACAAGCGATTATAAAACCTTTATCGCGCCTTTGAAAAATATTTACGGCACGATTGAAATTTCCGATAAGGCGCTCCGTGCGTCTGCAAATAACGAGGGTGCGTTCGTCAATATCCTTAACGAGGAAATGAAAGCCCTTGAAAAGAGCGCGGCGTTTAATTTCAGCCGTATGCTTTTCGGCGACGGTACGGGCGTGTTAGCCACCGTGCAAGAATCGATGGCGGGCTTGATTGCAGTCAGCGGAGTAGAAAATTTTGTGGAAGGTATGTTGGTTACTTTCGAGGGCTTGGGCGAGGAATTTGCTTGCTGTAAGATTAAAACGGTCAATCGTTGGGCAGGTGAAATCGTTTTGGAGCAGGCTTTTGACGATTCGCAGATTCCTAGCGGTACGAAAATCCGCTTGTACGGTTCGCAGGGGGACGAAATGACGGGTTTGAAAGCTATTTTCTCGGAAAATCCCCTTTACGGCGTGAAGAGAAATCTGCCCGGTATGATGCCGTATACGGCAACTTCGGCTACCCTTAATGAAACGGTTATCCAAACGGCAATCGACCAAGTGGAAGAAAAGAGCGGTTGCAGAGTAGACTTTATCCTCTGTTCTTGGGGGGTAAGACGTGCGCTTGTCGAATATTATTCAAGCCTTGGCAAGGTGATGCCGACTATCGAGCTGGAAGGGGGCAATACCGCGCTTAGCTTTAACGGGATTCCCGTTGTGGCGGATCGTTTCTGTCCTAAGGGTACGATGTATTTGCTTACGAGCGAGAATTTCAAAATTCATCAGCTTTGTGATTGGCAGTGGTTGGAAGCGGAAGACGGCAAGATTTTGAAACAGGTGAGCGGCAAGCCCGTATATCAGGCAACCCTTGTCAAGTATGCGGAACTTATCTGTCAAAATCCTGCAGCGCAAGCAAAAATCAGCAATATTACCGAAAAGTAAAAATGCGAAAAGCTAAAAAAAGCGTTGGACTTTGCGCGCTGACGGCGCGTGAATAACAGCGGAAGGCGGCACCCGTGTACGCGTTGAATCGCGGAAAGGGTGCTGTTTTTCGAATAGACAAAGGCGAAAAGTGAAAGAATAAATAGAGGAGGTAATAAGAAAATGTTGGTGAAAGAGTGTATGGAGCTCGCTGCGGTGAAATTGGGCTTAGAGGAGAGCTTGCAGACGTATTTTGAAGAGAGTGCCACGGCGGAGGATGCCAAAAAAGTCGAATTGCTTTTGACCTGTTTCAATATCGTCGAAAACGAGTTGGCGTTAGATTATTTTCCGCTGCATGCCGAGGATACGCTGCTCTCCAGCGGGGGCGTAATTAAATTTAGCGAGTTAAGCAAGCCTGCGGTGCGTATCACCAAGGTAACGGATACGTGGGGGAATTCCGTGCCGTTTCAGCTGTTTCCCGATTATTTAAAGACACAGCCCGGGGAAGTGTGCGTGGCGTATACCTATGCGCCTGAGAAAAAGACTGCGGCAGGGGCGAGTGATTTTTCTTCGTCCGTATCCGCGCGGTTGATTGCGTACGGTATGGCGGCGGAATACACAATGGCGACGGGGCTTTTTGAGGATTCTGCCGTTTGGGATAAAAAATACAAGGAAGGAATTCGTGCGGCGTACCGTTTGCAAAGCTGTAAGCGTATCCGTTCGAGAAGGTGGGTGTGATGATTGGGTTGAAAAAAACGCCGATGGAACGGTCGGTGAAAAGGAAAAAGGTGATTTTTCGGCGTTTTGCCGTGTGGACGAATGGCGGCGATACAACTCCTTTGGGTGGCGTAGGCAGCGAAAATACAACGCTGTATGAAAACGGAACGTTGTATGCAAAACGGAGTAAAAATTGTGATTTTTCAGGGAACCGCTTGCAGCAGGCAGCCAAGGCGGAGATTTTTAAAACGAGCGCGGGGAATACGTTGAACAATATTCCTATAAACAAGGTTATGAAAGTATTTTGCGTGCGTATGCCTGGGGAGGACAGAACGTCTGTTTTCGAGCGGTATTTGTTCGCTTTAAATACCGGGTACGTTCAGCTTTACGACGAGCAAACCAAGACCTTTACGGCAAAGACGATGGTCGGTAAAAACGTACGAGGGGCGCTGGTTCGTGCGGCGAACGGCACGCAGGCGTATTTGATAAACGGGGCAACGAAGGGGAGCTTTCTGAAGTCTAACGAGGAATTTTATCCATCGGTGAGAGCGACGATGACCAATGCCTTGTGTGTATGTAAAAATCGTTTGTTTGTGTTCTGCCGTGACGGAAAACTGGTGTATTCTGACCCGATGGACCCGTTGGATTTGAGCGGGAGTATTGATAACGGCGGGTACGTTACGTTGCCGCTTGCCCTGGGCAATCCGATTGCTTTGACGAGCGTTGAAGAATACGTGTACGTCTTTTTTAAGCGTTCTATCATGCGATTACAGGTAAAAGGTAGCGCTAGAAATTTTTGCTTGGAGGAGCTTTCTTACACGGGGGGAAAGATTATCGGCGGTTCGGCTTGTGCGGTCGACGACGGCGTGATTTTTTTGGCACAAGACGGGCTCTGGAAGGTGCAAGGGCGGGAGATAAAACGATTTTGTAAAGCGTTTACGCCCTACCCCTATACACAGGATAACGATTGTAACGCGGCTGTTTGCGAAGGTAAATACTTTTTGCGCTATCCAACCGAAAACGGTGATTTTCTTTCGGTTGCCGTTGATTTGGACGGGCAGACCTGGTCATATTGTCATGACTTGATAGCATTGAGCGCTGGATTTGATACGCCTGTGTTCGTGAGAAAGGGAATGCTGTATCAGCTTGGCGGAACGGATTTGCCTGACGAGGAAGTATCCGTTTTTGAAAGCGTGGATACCGATTTTGGTATGCGAGGTAAAAAAACTCTGTGTGGATTAGAGCTGCTCGGCGAAGGGAACGTCAAGGTAAAAATTTATTACGATGGACGGGTTGTGCAGCGCGACGTTGCGTTTTTAGACGGGAAAGCCGTCTTAGAGGTAGGTGTCCGCGGCGAAGCCTTTTCGTTTGCCTTTGAAATCGGTCGGTGCTCTGTTTTGCATGGTTTGAGCGCGGAGATTGAAGGATAGGAGGAAGTATGGAAATCGATATTATTTCTTATACGCCGTCGCAATTTTCAGTGTTGACGGACGAACAGCTGTTGCAAATCAAGGAAGCGCAGATGAAGAAAAACGAGCTGTTGCGGAGGTTGGATACGCGTTTGCAAAAAGAGAAGGAACGGCTGGTTGAAAACGGTATGGTGCATTCGGGAATTTGGACGAAAGTGGAGGAAAAACTCCGCACGGAATGTGATGAGGAAGTAGCTTGGGTGCGCGAAGCGTTGCTGTTTTATTTGCGTTATTCGGGGGCGAACGACGTTTCGGAAGCACCCTATCGGGTGGATTATGCTCTGCCGTTGAGCGAGCGGATGGAGATTGTGAAAACATATTATGAGGAAACGTATACGGACGCCGAAACAAGATTGAATGCATATGAAAACGACGAGGTGGCTATGCGCTATCTTGGTGAATTGTACACCCCTTTGTACGATTATTTTGAGGACCTTTTGTAAAGGCATTGTCAAGGTACGCGATAAAGGTGAGCTGTCGGGCGAAAAGGCTCGGCAGCTCTTTTTTGCGTGCTTGTTTTGCGTTTTGTGAAAAAATTTTAAAAGTTATTGACAGGAAAATAGGGAAATGGTATAATAAAACTGCAGACGAATTGAGAGGAATTGGGGCGTTTGCAAGAGCGATAAAAGGAAAAAAGAGCTTGTGGAAATTCTGTTTTTGGGTACTTGTGCTTACGATTATTCTCCCCTGCTACAGACGAGGTATCAAGAGGTGTTTGATAAGAATGCGCGCCGTTCGTCCTGTGCTCTGGTGAATGGGAAATACTTGTTGGATTGCGGCGACCATTGTTTGGAATCGCTGCGTATTGCCAAGGTCGATTTGGCGCAAATTACCGATATTTTCGTTACGCATTTTCATCGTGATCACTATAACACCCACAACATTGAGGAAATTGCGCGTGCGGGGGACAGGACTTTGCGTGTTTGGGTGCGCGCCGACGCGGATGTGCCCGTAATTACGAACGTGGAATTTCGGTTTGTCCGTCAAAATACAGAATATGCCATTGGTAATGGGGTGAAAATGAGGGGGTTGCCGGCAAATCACGAGGGCGGTGTATTCCCGCAGCATATTCTGTTGGAGATTGACGGCAAAAAAATGTTTTACGCCTTGGACGGAGGGTGGTTTTTAAATGAAACGTATTACGCGTTGAAGGACGCGAATCTCGATTTTTTGGTGCTGGATTGCACATGCGGGGATTACGAGGGGGATTATCGGATAGGGGAGCATAACTCGATTCCGATGATACGCTTGCTGTTGCCGTCCTTGAAAACGTGGGGGACGGTTGTAGATACAACGAAGGTTTACGTTTCGCATTTGGCGCCGTCTTTGCATAAAACGCACGAGGAGACCGAAGAAATTTTGCAAAAAATCGGAGTGGGTGTGGCGTACGACGGCTTGCGATTGCAGGTGTGACAAAGCGACGGAGGCGGGCTTGCCGCGTTTAGAGGTTGCGTATTGACAATGCTCTGGCATTACGAGAAAGGAAGAGACGAAGTAATCTCGTATAGGATAAAGCAGAGATTGCCGCGCTCGTGAGCTCGCTCGCAATGACAATTTGATTGCCGCGTAATACTGCGTGTTGCTCGCGAGGATGGGGTGAAAAGTAAAAAGAAAAAAGCAAGGGTGAAAATCCTTGCTTTTCTTGTCGATATTTGTTATACTATAACAAAAGTAGCCTTGTTTTGAGGCTTGGGAGAGAAGATTATGCCGATTATTAACGTGAAAAAACTGGACGAAAATGCCGTTTTGCCTACCTATGGGTCGGAATTTTCCGCGGGGGCGGATTTGTATGCGCTTTGCGACGAGGAAATTGTGTTTGCGCCGAATGAAACCAAGTTTGTGCGCACGGGGCTTGCGATGGAAATCCCCGAGGGGTATGCGGGTTTGATTTATGCGCGCAGCGGTTTGGCTTGCAAACGCGGGCTTGCGCCTGCCAACAAAGTGGGGGTGGTCGACTCCGATTACCGCGGCGAAGTAATGGTGGCGTTGCATAATCATTCTGCGATAGAACAGAAAATTGCGCCCAAGGAACGGATTGCGCAGCTGGTGATTGCGCCTTTCTTGAAAGCAAGCTTTTCAGAGGCGGACGAATTGTCCGATACCGTGCGCGGCGAAGGCGGCTTTGGCAGTACGGGCAGAAAGTAAAAGGCAAGGTGTAGTAATATGTCGATGCGAATGCGAAAGAAACGGAATTTCGAGGCGCGCATGGAGGCTTGCGACGATTTGTTGTTGGCGCACGGTGCAAACGGGATTTTGAATATGAAAGAGGCGGCGGAAAGCTATCGTGCCTTAATTGATTATCGGGCGGTTTTCGGTGCGGAGCGTGCTGGATTGCCTGTGGCACTTGAAATCGGTTGTGGTAAGGGCGGTTTTGTGATTGCCTTAGCGCAGCGGGAAAAGGGCGTGAATTATTTGGCGTTGGAAAAAATGAGCAACGTTATTTTGACCCCGATGGAAGAGGTGAAAAGATTGGGCGTGGAGAACGTGCGGTTTTTAAATATCCGCGCGGAGTGCCTGCCTTGTTATATTCCTGAAAATAGCTTGGACGTGATTTATCTGAATTTTTCCACGCCGCTGCCTAAGCTTGGGTATGCGACGCAGCGTTTAACACACCGTGGCTTTTTGGAAGTGTATAAACGCTTGCTGAAAAAGGGTGGTAAAATCGTGCAAAAAACGGACGATAGAGATTTTTTTGAGTTTTCGTTGGAGGAATATCAAGCTTGCGGTTTTGATTTGTCCGAGGTAACCTATGATTTGCACGAAAACGGTAATCCCGAATGGAATATCGTAACGGAATACGAGCAAAAATGGGTGGACCGCGGTTTGCCTATTCATCGGGTGGTGGCGACGGTTTGATGGGAAAGAGATTGCCGCGCAACGCTGTGCGTTGCTCGCAATGACAGATGAGAGGTAGTGCGCGTCGTAAGGATAGGGGTGTGCGGACGAGCGAAGGAAAAAATATGCCCCAAAAGGCATTTGTCAAAATTCGGGGAATTGCGACGGGGTTTGACGGTGCAAGATTTGTCGTATGCGGTTGACCGCATAGATTTTTGGGTACATATATAAGAAACAAAATTTGAGCCGAAAGAAATTCTGACGGTGAAAAGAGTATTAAAAAGCGAAACGAAAGGGTGGGAATTGCCTGCTTTGACGGGGAGCGTTAACGGAAAACAGGTGTTTTTACGGTGTTTTTTGGTGTATTTTACTCTTTCGTCAGGCGGCGAAGGAGTATTTTTTATGGAAAACAAGTGCGAAAACCGTATTGCGGTGGTGAGTATTTTGGTGGCGGACAGGAGAGTTAGCGAACAGGTCAACGCGCTTTTGTCTGAATACGGGGATTGGATTTTGGGCAGAATGGGCATACCGTATAAGGAAAAGCAGGTGTCCGTTTTGTCCGTGGTTTTGGACGCGCCCGTGGAAAAGACCAACGCGTTGACGGGAAAGCTTGGGCGGATTAACGGCGT
>JBGVQH010000037.1:0-6004 GCA_045127475.1 Candidatus Scatosoma sp. | reverse complement strand
CCTGGCAAGCGCGGTAATCCTGACCTTCTTTATCCATACCAAATGCATTCCAGGACGCAGGACGGTAAATATCCTTTTCGTCTACGTTGTGCATACATACGGGGATACGGAGCATCGAACAAAGAGTGATAATATCCGCGCCGATATGTCCGTAGGAAATCGCGCCGTGGTTCGCACCCCAGTTGTTCATAACGTCGTAAGCCGTCTTGAACGCGCCCTTACCAGTGATACGGGGAGCAAACCAAGTGCAGGGCCACGTATAGTCCGTTCTCTTCCACAGCTTATGCGTAACCTCGTCGGGAATCGCCACCGTCCAACCTTCCGCAAGCTGCATCACAGGGCCAAGACCCTTGACCATGTTCAAACGCATCATGGTAACAGGCATTTCCGCACGCGTTACGAAACGGGACGAATAGCCGCCGCCACGGAAATAACCAAGGTCGGCATACGGCCAGGTCGTCGCCGCCATGCAAGCGTCGATATCCTCGTCCGTCATATTCCACCATTGTTTCATCACGGCGTTGCCGTTTTCGTCTTTCACTTCGCCGCAAGCGTCTACACACGCCGCACCCGAGTTAATCAGGTGGATAAAGCCGTCCGCTTCCTTTGCTTTGCCGTCAATTTCATAGCCCGTAACACGCTTAATTGCGTCGCCCGACCAGTAGGTACGAACGTCTGCAAAGATTTGTGCTCTGCCCGTCAAAAGCTTACCAAACAGCATACAAATACTGTTGAGCGTATCGTTTTCCGTCGCGAGGATATACGGTTCACGCGCACCGTTCCAGTCGAACGTGGAGTTCAAAATGGATTCGGGGAAGTCGCAGTTGGGATAGAAGTCCGTCCACTGTCTTTGACCTTGGAAACCGCCTGCAATGGCGTTGTGTCCAACCGCCTCTTCTTCGCAACCCTCGGGCAGGTTCTTGTTGCCGTTGAAAAGGTCTTTGATAATGCACGCCATCTTCGCCGTGAATTCCCAATCCTTTTCTTTCTGCTCTGCCGTGCGTTGCAATTCGGGAGGGTTCTTGTCGAAATCCGCGTTGCACTTCGCCTTTACCCAAGCGAGCGCCTTTTGATATTCTTTTTCGTCGTAAATACCCTCGGTCATACGGCGGATAATTTCCACCTCGTCTACCGATTCTACACGCATACCGAGGTATTCTTCAAAGAGCTCGATATTGACAATCGACCCTGCGATACCCATACAAATCGAACCGATTTGCAGATAGGATTTACCGCGCATGCTAGCAACTGCCACCGCACAGCGCGCAAAACGCAAAATCTTTTCGGATACGTCTGCAGGAATGGTCGTGTCGTCCAAATCCTGTACGTCATGCCCGTAAATACCAAACGCGGGCAAACCTTTTTGCGCGTGCCCTGCCAAAACCGCCGCAAGGTATACCGCACCAGGGCGTTCCGTACCGTTAAAGCCCCAAACCGCCTTAATGGTCATCGGGTCCATATCCATCGTTTCGCTGCCATAGCACCAGCAAGGGGTTACGGTAAGCGTAATGTCTACGCCCTCTTTCTTAAACTTGTCTGCGCAAGCCGCCGCCTCTGCAACACGACCAATCGTCGTGTCAGCGATAACCACCTTTACAGGCTCGCCGTTGGAATAAAACACGTTTTTCGTGATGAGCTCCGCCGCACGCTTTGCCATGTTCATAGTCTGTACTTCCAAGCTTTCGCGCACCTTCAAAGGCCCGCGTCTGCCGTCGATTGTAGGTCTAATACCGATTACGGGATAGCTCCCGATAAGTCTGGATTCTGCCATAATGTATTTTCCTCCTAAGGATTTATCTCTATACTATAATTATATACTTGATTTTTTCTATATCAAGTGATATAATAGGAAAAAAGTATAATTATTTTCACATTTTAAGGATACGGCGACAAAATATGATTTACAACGAATTAAAACAGCACGGAACGGAAGATTTTCCTTTTGAACTATACCGTGTAAACACGTTGCACCCCAAATACGAAATGGCGTTTCACTGGCATACGGCGTTAGAGGTCATTCGTGTTTTGGACGGGGAATTGACCCTGACGCTAGACAACCGCGTGCACGTGTTGCATGCAGGCGAAGTCGCGTTTATCAACAGCGAAACGGTACACGGCGCTACCCCCAACGCATGCCTGTACGAATGTATCGTATTCAATCTTGCCTTTTTGAAAACGGGCAATGCCGACTGCGACGGATTTATCGACCATCTCCTTTCGCATACAGCCTTTTTAAACGAACACCCCACCGATAAAAAAGTTGTCGCGCTCACCCATTCCGTCTTTGAAAAAATCGGCAGCCAAACAAGCGGCACGCCGTTCAAGGTAATCGGTGCGTTTTTAGAACTGCTTGGCGAGCTGCAAGAAAGCGAGTTATACACTTCCCACCTCCGAACCACTTACCGCCACGACGAAAAAAAAGTATTAAAATTAAAAGCAGTATTAAAATATATCCGCGAAAATTTTTCCCGCTGTATTACGCTGGAAGATATGTCTACGGCGGCAAGCTGCTCCCCCAAATATTTTTGCAAATTCTTTAAAGATATGACGGGCACAACCCCTATCCATTATTTAATGGCGTACCGTATCGAACGCGCCGCCCGAAAGCTTTTGGGAAGCGATCTCTCCGTCACGCAAATCGCCTACGATTGCGGTTTTAACGACCTAAGCTATTTCATCAAAACGTTTAAAGCGTTCAAACACGTTTCCCCCAAGGATTACCGCACCCGTTAAACAAGCGGCAGCCACTAAAAAACCTCCACCTGCTATCCAGATGGAGGTTTTCGTTTATTTCTCATAAGGTTTTTTGCCATACAGACTTTCTACGTTATCTGCATAACGTTTCATCTTGTCATATTGTTTTAAATCGACGTTGTCTTCCCATTTTTCCAAAGCTTTCTTTTGGTCTTTTGACAATTTAGAGGGCACTTCCACAAGCACGCGCAAAATCAAATTCCCTGTGCCGCCGCGCGCCGATTTAATACCCTTGCCACGTACCGTGAATACCGTACCGCTCTGCGTTCCCTCAGGTATGGTAAATTCAAACGTGTCGTCAATGGTGGGCACTTGCACAGTACCGCCAAGTGCCGCCGTCATAAAGGAAATCGGCAAATCTACGCGCAAATCAAAGCGGTCGCGCACGAAAATTTTATGCGGTTCTACACGGAAATGGATAATCAAATCCCCGGGCGCACCGCCAAGCACAGCCTGCCCCATACCCCGTTTCTTCATATAACTGCCCGTATCTACGCCTGCGGGCAACTCAATGGTCATCGTCGTTTCCTTGCGTTGCGCACCCTTGCCCTTACAATCGGGGCATTTTTCACGGATTTTCTTACCTAAGCCGCCGCAATCGGGACAAACCACCTGCCGAATCGTCCGCCCAAACATGGTGTTTTGTACCTGCTGAATAATCCCCTTGCCTTGACATTTTCCACAGGTTTCAAACGCCGTGCCGTCCTTTGCCCCCGTCGCTCCGCAAGCCGAACACGGCTCGTTACGGGTATACGAAAAGGTCTTTTTACAGCCCTTTGCCGCATCCATAAAGGACAGCGTCATTTCCCGCTCGATATCTTCACCCACGCGGGATTGCTGATGTGTACGCGCGCTGCCGCCGCCAAAGCCGCCGCCGAAAAAGCTGCTGAAAATGTCCGAAATGTCTTCAAAACCACCGCCGCCAAAACCGCCAAAGCCGCCTGCACCGCCGAAACCGCCCATACCGGGGTGTTCCAGCTCATAATCGTACGCCGCGCGCTTTTGCTGATCGGACAACGTTTCGTGCGCCTCGTTGACCTCTTTAAATTTTTCCGCCGCCGCCTCGTCTCCTTGGTTTCTGTCGGGGTGGTATTTCATGGCAAGCTTTCGATACGCCGATTTAATTTCGTCCGCGCTTGCCTTTTTATCCACACCCAATATGTCGTAATAATTCTTCTTGTCCGCCATAATGTTTACTTGCTTCCCTTTAAAAATCCGTTGATTGTTTCCTCGTAATAGCCGTCGGGCATTTTCTTGAGAACGTACGCTTGCCGTCCAGCCCCGTCTTCGTCAAAATAATTCCGCCCGCCTTCATCTGCGTACGCCTTTCCCAATACGTAGCCGAACGCGCCCACAAATTTATCGTCAAACGCCGCCAACACCAACATCGGGTCCCACGAGCAACGTCCGTGCTCCGCGCCCCAATCGCGCATAGCTTTTCCAAGCATATCGTCCGCAGGCAAACCGCCGCCCGTCAACACGCTTTCCCCCACCTCAAAGCCCAAAAAGACTTGATTACAGGGCAATTCGTTGACGATAAAACGCGTCGCCGCTATCGCGCGCGTATCTCCATCGGCGCAAAAATTATATTCTCGACCGCCTTGCTTGGACCAATCTCCGCCCATACACCAAATCGTCTTTATCTTTTTAACAAGCGCGGGATACGCCCGTAAAACCGCCGCCAAAGAACTTAAAAAGCCGACGCTCAGAATTTCCACCTCGTCGTTTTCTTCCAATATACTTTTATAAAAATCCATGGAAGAAATCGGCTGGTTTTTCACGGCTACGGCGTTTTGCAACGCCATATTCTTTTGGTATTTGGTTTCTCCTGCGTAACGCCCGTTTTGATCCACCGCCACGGGACAGTCAACCCCTTCATTTTTTAAAAATGCACAAACCGACTCGTACGCATAAGGAGAGTCAACGTTGACGTTCACACCAAGCAGTTTATGGCTTTCGTCTAAATTCCGTACCAAAAACCGCAAAGCAACGCAATCATCGCAATCGGTAAACCAATCCGTATCGAAAATGTACTTTCTTGCCATACAGGCACTCCCCGAAAATAGCGTTTACGGATTTGACCGCATAAGGGTCAAATCCGAAACGATTGCAATTTAAAAAATATTATTGATGGAATTCGGTATCGCCATTGTCGCCGCCCATATCGGGAGCGCCCTGCGCGCCGCCTGCCTGTTGATACATCTTCGCAAATACAGGCTGAACGTCCTGCATCAGCTTATCGTAAGCCGCCTTGATACGGTCGTCGTCTTCGCTAGCAAGCTCCGTCTTCGCCGCGTCGATTGCCGCCTGCAACGTGGACTTATCGTTTTCGTCCAACTTGTCGCCGGCCTCTTTCATGGTCTGTTCCACAGAGAAAATCATACCGTCGAGCTTGTTTCTGTTGTCCACTTTTTCCTTGCGTTTTTTGTCTTCTTCCGCGAACTGTTCCGCCTCTTTCACTGCCTTGTCGATTTCTTCCTCAGAGAGGTTGGTGGAGGAGGTAATCGTAATATCCGTCGATTTACCCGTACCCTTATCCAGTGCCGTTACGTGTACGATACCGTTTGCGTCGATATCAAACGTAACTTCGATTTGAGGGATACCGCGGGGAGCGGGAGCAATACCCGTCAACATAAAGTTGCCAAGCGTTTTGTTGTCTTTGCAGAATTCGCGTTCGCCCTGCAATACGTGAATATCTACGCTCGTCTGGTTATCCGCCGCCGTCGAGAAGATTTGGCTCTTCTTTACGGGAATCGTCGTATTTCTGTCAATGATACGGGTGAACACACCGCCGAGCGTTTCGATACCGAGGGACAACGGGGTAACGTCAAGGAGCAATACGTCCTTAACTTCGCCCGTCAAAACACCACCCTGTACCGCCGCACCGATGGCAACGCATTCGTCGGGGTTGATGCCCTTGAACGGTTCTTTGCCCGTAACTTCCTTAACCTTTGCAACAACCGCGGGCATACGGGTAGAGCCACCGACCAAGATAACCTTGTCAATATCGCTGTACGAAAGCCCTGCGTCGCGCATAGCCGCTTTCATAGGAGCAACCGTTCTATCCAAAAGGTCCGCCGTCATTGCCTCGAATTTCTGTTTCGTAAGCGTAATATCCAAATGCTGAGGGCCGTCTGCGCTCATGGAAATAAACGGAAGATTTACGTTTGTCGAGGACATACCCGAGAGTTCAATCTTCGCCTTTTCTGCCGCCTCTTTCAAACGCTGCATTGCCATTTTGTCTTTCGAC
>JBGVQH010000036.1:0-12898 GCA_045127475.1 Candidatus Scatosoma sp. | reverse complement strand
CTCTTGGAAAAATACTTCTTCGCCCATACCGTTCATTTGCGAAATCAAGGTGTTTCCTTTCGTTTTTGTAGGAACTACCAAAACCTGTACACCCATCTTGCCTTCTTCAAAGCTGACATCTTTATACGCCTCTTCAAATCTACCGATCAAATCGTCCGTAGAATTTTCCGCGTCAAGCCAAGCCGTACCTTGTCCGCCGTTATAGTTACTGACGTACAGTTGCGTCTTGGACGAGTCAATTTTCGGACCACTTTTTGCGCACCCAGCGCCAATGGAAACAAAGCTTGTCCCAATGATACTTGCTAATGCTACTGAAACTATTTTTTTCATCTTTACAGTTACTCCTTATAACATATTTTCTGTTCAGTAAAACGAATTTTCGGCAGATAATATATTATCTGCCAGAATAAGTTTTTAGATACTATCATTATAACTTTTCTTTGGTTCACCGTCAATGTGTAATTTTTACCTATTCCCCTCATAAATTGTATTGAATTTTTACTTTTTGCATATAAAAAAAGCCCGCAACGCGAGCTTCCTTTTTGTTTCGTATTATCAGCCTTTTTTTAAGGCTTTTTTATATTCCCCCGGCGTACATCCGTAGGTCTCCTTAAAACGGTTATAAAATCCTGTTTTATCCGTAAAACCGCATTGTAAAATAATTTCTTCAATAGAGAAATCAGTATCGCGAAGCAATTCGCAACTTTTCTTCAATCTCTGCTCCATAATGAAATCTGTTAAGGTCATATTATATGCCTTTTTAAACAAACGGGAAAAGTACGCAGGATTATAAAAACATTGTTCAGACAACATTTTAAGCGTTAATTTTTCCCCACAATGCATTCGGATATATTCCATAATCTCCGCGGGAATGATATCGTCGTTTTGATTGTCTAAAATCAATATTTTTCTAAAAATACTAGTAAACAATACATTCATATAGGAATTCAAAACGGAAGATTTCCCAATGTAATTGTTGGAGAGCTCCATTTCCAATTTCTCTAAGACGAACCCGATTTCATCCCCCTCTTTCCCGTGGAAAGAAACGAGGGGCTTTGCTTTGTCTATCTCCGATTGCACTTTCTCAAAAGAAGTCAATGCCAATAGACAAAAGATATTTTCTTCGTTCATCAGCACTTTATCAAAGTAATCCAGCTTTACCATAACGTTGCTGGCAACCAGCTTTTCATACACTTTAAAAGAATGTGTACATCCATAATTGATATACAGCAAGTCCCCTTTTTGTACAAGGTATTCCACTCCGTTAACGTAATGCGCGCCTTTTCCGTCGTGAATATAGACAATTTCCACAAAATCATGATCGTGTAACGGCTCATCCTTAATATCCGACAACTGCTTTAATGCCACCATTCCGTTGGAGATAACTCCTTCGGCACAAAATTCGTTATCGGCAAAATAATGAATACGGTCCATTTTCCCCTCCTTTCACGACTATATTGTAGCACACAAAAAACGTTCCGTCAAGACTGATTTTTTTTCCAGTTCGGCGCCGTTATCGGCGCCGAACTGCAATTCTTAATATTTTTCTTTTTTATCAATTGTCGTTTAGTTAATTGTCATCCCGTCAGGCTTTGCAATCGCCGTATCAGCCGTATCAGAAGCGCCGTACAAAGTAATCGTTCCTGCATTGTTGATAACAAAGTTTTCCACCGTCGTGTTTGCGTTTACCACACGACCCAATACATTATAAATATCCTTACCATTCGCATCCACGGTGATATTTTTATAAATCGCATAGGTGTCCGTTTGACGAGACACGAAAATACCGCATTCGCCGCTGGTAGACTTATAATCGTTGAGCTTCACGGTTACGTTTTCAATCGTGGAATTGTACATCGTTCTTGCAAGCAAAGGTGAGCCTGCATTGAGCGTAACCATATCAAAGTTTACGTTTTTCACAGTGCCCTGACCCAAGCAGCCAAAGATACCATAACCAGATACACTAAATCTATCAATCGTGTACCCGCGACCATCAAACGTACCCCCGAAACCACTGTTTTGGTTCCAACCAGTCGTGGTACCGCCTTGAATCGTACCCCAACTACCGTGTATATCGCCACCGAGAATATAATATCCAGTATTTCTACTATTTACTGTATTGCTGAGCAAGGAAAGATCGGCAAAGCTTCTGATGACCGTATCCGCAAACATCACGTCTTCGCATGTGAGTGTGTAATTGGTCGAATCAAGCACAACGCTATATACCGTACCTGCCGTAAGGTCAAGGCTGCTAACGTCAACCGTAACCGTTCCGTCTGCCGTTGCGGTGGCGGTTACCGTGCTCTCGTTTACCGTTGCCGTAATGCTGTCGCCACCCTTAATGTTGGCATTGTTTACAATCAAGCCCGTAGCATTATCTGCCGCAAGCGCCGTCGTAATGCTTTCTTCTACCTTTACAATCGCATAATTGATCGTCAATCCAGCAGGTTTGTCTATCGCCGTTGCACCTGCACTATCACTTGTACCGTACAACGTAACCGTTCCTGCATTGTTGATAACGAAGTTTTCTACCGTCGTTGTATTCGCGTCATATTCACGACCCAATACGTTGTAAATATCCAAACCGTTTGCGTCTACCGTTACGTTTCTATATACCGACTTCGAATTCGTCTGACGGCTGACAAAGATACCGCATTCGCCCGAAGTAGATTTATAATCGTTCAACTTCAACGTCACGTTTTCAATCGTACCGCCGCTCATCGTTCTTGCCAACAATGCCGCACCGCTATTCAACGTAACCATATCAAAGTTTACGTTTTTCACTGTACCGCTACCCAACGTACCGAACATACCGTAGCCCGAAACGTTGAATCTGTCAATCGTGTACCCACGGCCGTCGAACGTACCGCCAAAGCCTACGCCTGTGCCCCAACCGCTGCTTGCACCGCTAATCGTTGCCCAATTACCGCTAATATTTCCACCGAGAACGTAATATCCTGTAATTCTTGTGCCTGTATATTTTACCGCCGAAAGCTCTGCAAAGCTGTCGATAATTTGCGTTACGTAGAACATGTTAGTATAGGTAATCGCATAGCTTTCCGTCGTAATTACCGCACTGTAACCGTTTTCGCCGAGCGTCATGCCTGCGCCGCTCAAATCGCCTACCGTTACGTATCCGTCATAAGCCGTCGCCGTTACCGAGTTACCGTTTATGGTTGCAGTTACCGTTTCACCTGCCGTGAAAGCACTATGTTTAAACTTTGCGCCGACAGTTTCTGCCAACACTTCGGTTTCTATGGTCACTTCCTTCTTGCCAATAAGAGTTACCGTTACACCGCTATCAGGCGTACCAGTAGACGTAATCTTTTCCCCGTTCGCACGGTGCGTTGTGATTTGTACGTTTTCAAACGTTGCTCCAGGGTAAGTATTACAAAGAATATGCGTACCCTTTGTTTCTACTTCACCCGTATTGATTGTCACGTCTTTCACAAGAGCGTTTTCCCCTTGAACGGTGCTGATTTCCCCTGCAAGGATACCGCCCCAAGTGCTGCTCATCGCCGAAACCGTAATTTCTACGTTTTCAATCGTACCGCCTCTATAATTGCCCGTCAAAACGTTTGCAGCCGCCGAATTCACGGACAACTTCAAGTTCTTAACCGTTGCGTTTGACGCGTTACCAAACAGACCGTAATCACCCGTATTAAAGTTGCTGATTGTATAGCCTCTACCATCCAACGTACCGCAGAAACCAATGCCTGCATTCCAAGCTGCAACCGCGCCGCTGAACGTTGCGTTGCCGCCGTCGATATTGCCGCTCAATACGTAATATCCGTTGATTGCGTATGCGTTCGCACCCGTAGATTTATCGCCCGTATATTTTACTACCGACAGCTCGTCAAACGTGTTGATAATCATCGTTACCGCAAATACGTTATCATAGATAATCGTATAATCCGCCGTCATAATGGTCGCGGTTGTTACAGTACCAGCCGTTACGCTTACACCGTTGAGATCTGCTAATACGTATCCGTCGTATGCCGTTGCCGATACCGCCGCACCGTTCACCGTCATGCTCACTTCTTCGCCAGCCGTCAAGCTGCTATGCGTAAACTTGGTCTTTTCAACTGTCAACGCTAAGCCGTTTACCGTGCCGCCGATTTCCGCGATTACTTCGTCAGAAACCGTTACTTCCTGCGCTACTGCAACCTCTTCAAAGTTGATACCCGTAGGCCACTCTGTAATCGCGGTATTACCGCCGTCGGTGTAACCGATTACCGTAACAGCCGCCGCTTTAATCGTTACGTCTTCATACGTATTATTGTTGGTGTTATAACCCAACGCAACGGGAACAGTCAATTTGTCTGCATCCAAAGTCACGTCTATCCACTTGTTTTGGTTGTTGCTTTGTCTTGCAATCAACAATCCTGCATAAGAAGTAACCTCTGCATTAATTCCTGCGTACGTAACGTTCACGTTTTGTACGGTGGATTTATACGACATAGATGCAAACAACGCGCTGTTTTGTTCAAGCGTTACGCCTGCAAAGTTTACGTTTTGTACAGTCGCACCACCCAACGTACCGAAGATACCGTTGCCGTTTACCGTAAGATTGCTGATGGTATATCCTCTACCGTCAAATACGCCTTTAAAGCCGGTATTTTGACTCCATCCATAGCCCGCACCGCTAATCGTCGCGTCTGCTGCGTCAATATCATTGCCAAGCACGTAATAGCCCGAGATGCTTCCTGTTTCATTCTGTCCGCCCGCTACTGTATATTTCACCACCGACAGGTCGGAGACTGTTCTGATAACCTTATCCGCATAATGGAGCATAACAATCTTCATTGTGCCGTTTGATCCCATTACGATTGCTTTATATGCACCCGTAGAAGCAAGGCTGATTTCACCGTTGTTATACGATTCTACGCCGTTTACTTTCACAGACGAAATCTCTTCGCCGTTATCGAATACCGATCTGCTTACAAGCGTTTCGCCAACGCCCACGGCAATATCTTTTTCGACCGTCAACAATTCGTCGTAGCTTGTCAATATTTCATCAATCGATACCGTATGACCCGTCTTTTGAATGCCAAGACTCTTTGCTTCGCCGCAGAACGTTGCCACATAACCAATCTTGGTTTGTTCATCCAGCTCATCACCGTAAATTTCCAACATCAAATAGATGGGAGAAAGACGTTCTAATGCGATATTGTTATAATAAGTCTGGTAATTTGAATCGTTTTTATCCAGTGCATTCAACGCCGCGTCTGCGTAACTAAGCCAAGTATTCAATATATCCTTGGTAAAGAATTCGCTGGTCGCTACGTCTTGATAAATCGAACGTTCAACGTTGAACTTGCTTACAATTGTATCTTCATAAGCAAGATAATTTTCAAACCATGCTTTCATTTGCGTTGCGCCTGCACCGTACGCATTAGTAAAGAAATTATCGATCCAAGCGTTCCATTGGTCATCCGTAGGATTTGCATTCCAAGCAAGCTGACTTGCCAAATATTTCTTTAAACCTGCCCAACCGGACATTGCCGCATCCGTATAGTTGTATACGGAATCTACGTTCAAGCCCTTGAATAAACCATAGTTGACACGCATACTGTCAAAGCTGTCGTAAGGCGCAAGAAGCTCATACATATTCGAGTTATACGTCCAAACAAGCAGATTGTTGTTTCTAACGCCATTCGTGCAGTTTTGAGTTTCTTTAAGAAGAGTTGCCCAAGCCTGCAAATTTGCATAGGTCGTTTGCGTTTGCGTATCCGTTGCCTCGTTCATCGGTAAGGTATATACGGCATTGGATTCCGCAAACCATACGTCGATATAGGGATCAAGCGTTGTTACGCTCGTAGGCGCTGCACCCGTCATGTGATACGCCAAGAAAATCATACGGAAGGTATCTTTTCTGGGGTCGTTCTGTGCCGTCAACCACTCTCTGATACCTGCGCAAACGTCGTTTACGAAACCAAGCGCCGCGTCGGTGGGGGTTACCTTATAAGAACTCGTCAAAGTGTTATAGCACGCACTACATTGACACCAAACTTCATCGTCGCGTATAGAAAGGCTGGCTTTCGTCAAACCTGCATTTTCAGGCAATTCAAACGCCGTCTTGTACGCCTCAACCGCCGCGCTGACCATAGCGTTGTATTCGTTCGTATCGCCGCCTGCTTGATAGCAAAGCTCATAAGGAACGGTACGCCCATACTGGTCCTCTACGCCGTCTATGGCATAGCCCAAACTAGACAATTCCCATTCATGGGAATACCATTTCTCATGGTCCGTTACGTTGCCCGCTGTACTTGTGCTTTCCGTATTGTAAGGGGGAAGAACGTTAAAGACGTTATGAATACGACCTCCGTTTATTACCATAATATCGCTGTACCAGTTATCCATTCTGTATCTATTTAACAGATTGTCATTACTGCTGATATCTTCACTTGGAGAAATGCTATATTCGATATCGGGCGTATAAGTCGCATCCCAATCCGCTTTTGTGCTGCTTACAAGCTCAACCGAATTTTTGGTCAAGGCATAGGTGTCTTTCGCAAAATATTCATACCCCAAAAGAGAGGTCAACCATTCGTACGTTCCGTACATGGTACCTTCGTCCGTTACACCTTTTATAACAATGGTATTCCCAACCGTCTTTACAACCGAAGCCGTTGTTTTACTTTCTGAAAGGGTTACGGAATTACCAAGCACGGTATTGCCCAGCGCAATATATTTACCGTCCGTTTTTTCATTGCCGCTTTCTTCACGAATACCAATCGTTGCGCCCGTTGCTTCTTCAAACAATCTCTTCAATTCCGTTGCCGCATATTTCACAGGAGCTGCATAATGGGCGCTCATTGTGCCTGCGGGTACAAGAATCGTATATTTACTTGCAAAATTTACGTCTTCATTCACGGTTACGTTAATCGTGCCCGAATAACTTGTTCCCCCAATCGTTACGCTTGCCGTAACGCTGGTAGAGCCAACTTGCTTGGCAACGAGTTTACCCTCTTCCACATCAACAACTGTAGGATTATTAGATACGTAAGAAAACTCGGTTACGTTTGACAAGCCAAAAACATTAGCTTGAATACCCGCAATCGTTAATCCGTATGCATAATTTTTTGCCGCCGTATTACGCAGCATGGGAGAATCTCCCACGATACTCATGGTAATGCTTTGCGGAATTTCCACTGTGGATTGGCTCGCTATCGTTTCTACCAGCTCCGTTGTCGCTGCACCAGACAGCTTTTCCATTGTTGCAACGTAACCAATACTACGCGTAGAGATATTTTCAGTATAGTAGGTATAGTTTTTCTGCTGACCGTCCACCGTCTTTGTTCCTTTTATGTATCCGCGCGCAACAATAGGACGATTATAATAAGATTCAGGAATATCCATTATTTCCCCATTATCGTCCGCAGAACCACCTAAAACACTCTGGTAAACGGCATTTTCTTCTTTCCAGATCTTCGTCGGAACATTCAATACCGCCTGCGTATCAAGCGTCAGTTCCCCCGCCAACATATCTTCGGGCAGCATAATTGTCCCGCAGGTTGCATTATCTAATTCCTCATAAATGGCTTGTGCATCCGTGCCCAAATTTACTTTGAAACGAATACCGAGCGGATCTTTTGTACGAATTGACGCTGCTTCATCAATTACAAAACCGCTTAACGTTGAAGAATGTGAAGTGTACGCTTCAACAATCGTCTTATCAAATTGCCATAATGAAATCCCCAAGCCCATAGCGAACAAAGAAAGGCTTGCCAGCAATGTAGCTACTTTTGCTTTCATATTTTTTCTCATCAACGATCTCCTTTTAAATTATAATTTAACACCCATTTTTTACTCGTGCCATTAATTATTTGCGCCGCCCTCCCATCCACTGGGAATTCCTCCAACGTTGTCATCAGAGGATGTGATGATGTCGTCCGTTTTAAACAAAGTTACAGTGATCATAGGTTGTTGATATCTCTTCATCAATGTTTCTCCTTATATTTTCTTACTCTATGTTGCACTTAAATATTTTTGACATATTAAATTATAGCGTAATTGAAAATTGTTTTCAATAATACATTTTTACCGATTTCTCCATAAATCCGTATTGAATTTTTACCTTTTTGTCCTCTTTCTCTTTTTAATCGCTTCATTCGTTCGCTCTAAAACAAGGTAATGACTACCTTTAATATCAAATCAAACATTCGCAAACGCTATTAGATTTTTATCTCTTTCACATGGCTTAATAAAAAGGTGGGTTTTTCAGCGCCTTGTGCTTTGTTTACCTCTTCAAGCGTAACTTCACCGCTCAATACGCAAACGGTATCTACCCCTGCGTTGTTTCCCGAAGCAATATCCGTATAACATCTATCCCCAATTACAACTGTTTCTTCGGGGCTTGCTTTAAACTTTTTCATCACTTCAAAAATCATAGTCGGTTGCGGCTTGCCTATAAATATCGGCTTTTTGCCTGTCGCCCGTTCATAGCTTTGACACATTGAACCGCAATCGGGAATATAACCGAATTCTACAGGGCACACCCAGTCGGGGTTGGTCGCATAATAAGGCAAATTGTGCAAGGTCAGCATTTTGGAAGTGGTATACATCTTTTCGCCTGTTAATTCGGTATCAAACGCCACCACGATAACGCCTGCCTTGTCCGTGTACTCAGTGGTAATGTTTAAGCCGCTTTCTTTGTATTCCTTCACAAGGGACTTTGTTCCTTGCAAATAAATCAAATCGCCGTTGTGTTTTTCTTTTAACAGCATCAGCATCGCTTGTGCGGAAGTAAAAAAGTGTTCTTCTCCTACTTGCGTTAAGCCAAGACGGTGCAATTTTGCCACGTAATCGAGCACTGATTTGGAAGCATTATTTGTAATGAACACATACCTGCCCCCACCCTTTTCTATTTTTTCTAACAATTCTGCCACGCCTTCAAATAGCATATCGCCAAGATAAATCGTACCATCCATATCGAATAAGAACAGCTTTTTGTCCTTTAATCTTGTTGCGTCTTTTCCATAATAATCTTTCATTTTACACCTCAAAAATTTCCTGTTACGATTAAATTTGCGTCGTCGCAAATATTTTCCACGAGAATATCCCCTAATGCAACAGGCATTTTACAAGTGGTTTGGGCTATTCTCTTCATCACGTCAAAAATTGCGTCTTTACGCACGGGTTGATCCGTTTTTACGGGTACCATTTCCCCGTTTTCCGCACGAACGGTAGAGGTAACCACACGTTTCGGACATATCACCTCCGCTTCGCCATAAGTTTTACCGCGCGGGCAGCCGTTGCCTGTTAAAGAACGCACTTTTTTATTTTCCAACTCTACTTCGATTTCACAACCGATAGGACATTCAATACAAACCAACCTTCTTTTCATTCCTGCGCCTCCAACGAAATTTCGATATTTCCGTCGATTTCACCAAATTTGTTCTTCACGAGCATTAACGTTTCCATTTCCCCAGGCACAGCAATTTGTTTCTTCTTTTGAGACAAAATTTTATCACCGCATTTTGCCGTAATCGTGCAATTTTTGAAGGTGTTCGTTACGCGGAAGAATAATTTCACATGCTCACTCAAACTCTTATCCACCTTTTGTGGGCATACGTAGGACACGTTTTTTCCAGCAACAATTTCCACGTAATCATGCCTCGAAATCCCTTCTAAAACATATTTCGCCGCGTACCTGCCTGCAATCTCTGCCTCCTCGCTCACAAAATCTACAAGGTCATGCACCTGCAAAACGTTACCGCAAGCAAAAATCCCTTCCACGCTCGTTTCGCGCGTTTGACTAACGACTGCGCCGCGAGTTCTATTAGATAATTCTATCCCTGCTTCTTTGGTAAGCTCGTTTTCGGGGATAAGCCCGACCGAAAACAACACGGTATCGCAATCAAAATGCTTTTCCGTCCCCGCAATCGGTTTTTTATTTTCGTCCACCTGAGAGATAAGCACTCCAGACACACGCTTATCCCCCTCGATTTTCGTGATTGTGTGATTAAGATACAGCGGAATATCAAAATCGTCCAAGCATTGTACGATATTACGCTTTAACCCGCTGGAATAAGGCATAATTTCGCATACGGCAAGCACTTTTGCTCCCTCCAAGGTCATTCTGCGTGCCATAATCAAACCGATATCGCCGGAGCCCAAAATCACCACGCTTTTCCCAGGCATATACCCTTTAATATTAACATATTTCTGTGCCGTACCCGCCGAATAAATCCCTGCTGGACGCGTACCTGCTACGTTCAAAGCCCCTCGGCTTCTTTCACGACAGCCCATCGCCAAAATCACCGCTTTTGCCTGTAACGTAAAGACGCCGTCTTTCGTATTGATTGCCGTTATTTTCTTATCTTTTGTCAAAGCAAGAACGGTTGTTTCCGTCAATACCTCAATATTTCTTTCCCGAACGCCCTGCACGAAACGCGCCGCATATTCAGGGCCAGAAAGGCTTTCTTTAAATCTTGTCAATCCAAACCCGTTATGGATACACTGATTGAGGATTCCACCCATTTTTTCTTCGCGCTCTAAAATTAAAATATCTTTTACGCCGTTATCAAATGCAGAGATTGCAGCTGCCAACCCCGCAGGACCACCGCCGATAATCACAATATCATATATGCTTTTCATTTCGTAACTCCCATAAGTAATCGCGAGCCTTTTCCACTTTTCGTTACTTCTTCCAATGCAATCCCCTGTTCTTTGGCAATTAACTCCGCAACAAACGGCTGACAGAATCCGCCTTGACATCTGCCCATTCCCGAGCGAGTTCTCCGTTTTACTCCATCTATATCTCTTGCGGGAGGGTTCTCACGAATAGCTCTCAAGATTTCCCCCTCTGTTACCTGTTCGCAGCGACAAACGATTTTTCCATAAGAAGGGTCTTTTTTGATGATTTCATTTTTTTCTTCTATGGAAAGATTTTTGAAAAAATAATCAGGTTTTCGAATGCCGTTAAATTCTTCATTCTTCTCAAGCGTAATAATACTGCCAATCAACGTTTCCACGACGTATTTTGCAATCGCAGGCGACGCCGTAAGCCCAGGGGATTCGATTCCCGCACAATGAATAACTCCCTTGGCATTTTTACTCTCTTCAATAATAAAATCCTGTTTACTTGCATATGCGCGCACGCCTGCAAACGATGTTATCGTATTAAAAAGCGGTAGATTTTTACACATTTTCCTTGCTTTTTCAATGACAAAAGACAAGCCGTTTGCACTCGTTTCCGTATTGCCGTCTTTTTGCTCTTCTGCCGTAGGTCCAAGCAAAACGTTATTATCCACCGTTTGCGTTATCAAAATTCCTTTACCCAGCTTCGTCGGGGTAAAGAACAACGTGTGAGAAACAAAATCCCCGCTTTCTCTATCGAGCAATATGTATTCACCCTTTCTTGCCCCGATTTTAATATCAGTATCCCCCACCATTTCCGCAATTTTACCGCTATATAAGCCTGCACAGTTAATAACAAGCTTAGCGTCCACTGTTTTCCCATCGCTTGATTTAACGATATACCCATCGCCTGTTTTTTCAATCGCAGAAACTTCGAAATTTGTCATAAGCTTTGCGCCGTTATCCATCGCGTTGCCGATCGCGGCAATCGTCAATTCGTAAGGACAAACGATACCGCCCGTCGGTGCGTATAACGCCGCAACTGCCTCGTCGGAAATATTCTTTTCCATTTGACGAAGTTGCGCTTGGTCTACAATTCTCAAATCTGCTACGCCGTTCATTTCACCGCGTTCTTTCAGTATGTATAGTGTTTGGATCTCGCTTTCCGAAAAGGCTACAACCAAAGACCCATTTCGGCGAAATTTAACCCCCAATTCCGCGCAAAGTCTTTTCATGATTTGATTGCCTGCTACATTGAATTTCGCTTTTAAACTCCCCACAGGCGCATCAAAGCCTGCATGTACGATACCGCTGTTCGCTTTGCTTGCCCCCATAGCCACGTCGCCCTCTTTTTCCAATAGACAAACGCTTAATTGATACTTCGTCAATTCTCGTAGAATAAGTCCGCCGATAACTCCGCCACCGATTACAACCACGTCAAACATTTTTTACCTCGTTTTTAGTTGACTTATGTTTTTATTTTTATTATACTAAAAGCATCAAAATAAGCAAAACCTTTATTTGTTTTTTGTCTTTTGAGCATTAAAAGGGTAAAATGCGCATATTCTATTGATTATTTTAATTAAAACGAGCAAAACACCATGAAAATAACACAGGAAAAGAAAATTTTAGACATTTTGGAAACACAACAATATGCCTCAGTTGACGAATTAGCATCTGCATTATTTGTCAGCACGTCCACCATACGCAGAACGCTGGAAATATTACAAAAAAAAGGCTTGGTTACGCGCACCCACGGCGGTGTAAAAATTAATAGCGAAAATAATTTTACCCCTAGTTTCACCTTTCGTATCCACCAAAACAGCTTTGAAAAGAAAAAAATCGCATTATCTGCGATTAAACTCATTAAAAATGGGGATATCATTTTTTTAGACGGCTCTACTTCCGCATTTTATATCGCGGAGTATTTGAAGGAATTTGAAAACGTCCGCGTAATCACCAACGGGATTGATACACTATCGTTGTTGTCGAAAAACAATATCCTTGCCTATTCGACAGGCGGACAGGTTTCCAAGGAAAATCCTTCTGTTTTGGTTGGGCGCTACGCGGAAAATATGATATGTAACTTTCATGCCGATATCGCATTTTTTTCAGCGCAATCATTAGATACAGACGGAGAAATTTACGATTGTTATGAAGATGAAATCTTTCTTCGCCGCACTATGATAAAAAATGCTAAAATCAAAGTTTTCCTCTGTGATAACACAAAAATCGGTAAAACTTCTCCCTATCATCTTTGCTCGTTAAAGGAGATCGATTATATCGCCACTAATCAATTATTACCTGACGTTAT
>JBGVQH010000035.1:0-3368 GCA_045127475.1 Candidatus Scatosoma sp. | reverse complement strand
ATAACGTCTTTTAAAGACCGTTCGCGGTAGTCCGTCAAGTACATAAACACAGGAATACGCGTAGCAAACTTAATGAGTTTTTCCTGTATCTGCTTGCGCTTGGATTTATACTCTTTTTCTTCTTCGGAAAGTTCCTTCTTTTCCTTCGGCGTGAGTTTATCGCCTGCTTCCTTTTTTGCCTTCTTAACGTGTTCGGATTTGTTGATAATCGTTTGAATGTCTTGGTTCAAAGAACGGAAACCTTCGATATTCATAATCGCATCCAAGGCTTCCTTGTTAGAAAGTAAGCGCGACAAAGTATCGTTGTCAACGTTAACCAAAAGCGCGGACTCCCAACGCTTGGCAAGCAATGTTGCACTCGTACCTGCCATGGCGATATCGAGAATATCTTGCGCGTTGATTTGCTTCATCGTACTGCCGTCGTAAGCCAAAACGGGCAAGAAATGAATGAAATCCGCAACCTTCTTTTCGGGGTTAGATTCGTCCACGTTCAAACGGCAGGAATAATCGGAAATTTGCCGTAAAGCTCTATCCAAAGCAAAGTCGAATACGTAACATTCCTGCTTCATAATCCGCTTATTGCCGTTGTCGTCCATAACTTCCCAAGGGGATTGCACACGAAACGCCGTTTGGAAATACGTTTCGGGCGATTTGAGATTACGGAGCATAAACACACCCGTCCACGGACGAATGGTAACGCCCGTCGTGAGTTTACCGCAAGAAAGGGTAATCGTCTTCGTTTCAAGGGGATTGCCCATCGACGCTTGCACAGGCGCAAGAGCGTCTAAACCGATACCTGCCCCCGTCCCAGCGCATACGTTTACCTTATAATCGTGATAGAAAGTGTTTTGTTTTTGTGCAAGCAAATTCGCCATTGCTTGACAGCTCGCTACGTTCGGCAAGAACCATAACGTATGCGATAAAACGTTTAATAAGCGCGTATCCGAAAAGGGCATAGGCGGACGCTTGTCTTGCCCAAGTTTCAAATCGTCCACGCTTGACGGCAAATACGAACCACGGATAAGGTCAAGCCATTTTTGCACTTCGTTTTCATAAACGAACTTCGCTTCCGTTCCCTTGCCTTTTGCAGAGAAGAACACGTTCAAGTCAAACTCGTCGTATTCGCCCTGCACCGCGATTTGACGGATACTTTCGGGAATACGATAGGTCAGCATAACCATACGTGGCAACGCAAGATAAGGATTCCCCGAACCTATCCACGCTTCCTTTGCGTTTTGTTCGTCGGAATACGTCCAGTTATAGATTTGGTCTTCGATAAACTCACCGCTGTTGATAGCGCGGAAAGGCGTACCCGAAAGGAAAAGATAATATCCCGTAGAGATAGGCAAGAACGTTTCGTTGTACGCGTTGTCCGCTTCGGTGCGCTTGTAGTGTTCCATATCGAAATCCGCGTTTTCTTCTTCGTCGGGATTTTCAAACAACTTCTTCGCATTTTCACGCCACGCGCCGAAATGGTATTCGTCAAAGATAACCAAATCCCATTGCGTAGCGTGGATAAACTCGTTTTTCGCCTTAATACCGCCGTTTTCATTCGTACCTAAAAGGTCTTGGAACGAACCGAATACCACGATAGGGCGTGATTTATCGGCACAAGCAAACTGTGTATCGATATTGATTTTGTTGTCGTGCGCGTCCTTGTTGGAAACGAATTGCCAACCTTCAAAATCCACGTGGGAAACAAGGTCTTCACGCCAAGCCGATTCTACGGCAGGCTTAAAGGTAAGCACCAAAACGCGCTTGAAATTCATTTTCCGCGCCAACTGATAACTTGCAAACGTTTTACCAAAGCGCATTTTCGCATTCCAAAGGAACTTTGGCGATTTTTCAGGTTCTTCCTTTTTCGCCAAAGCAAAATATTCCATCGTTTTTTGCACCGCAACTACCTGTTCGGGGCGCATTTTGAAATTCGCGTTGCGGTTTTCTTCCGAATAGATACCTTCACGGACTTCTAAAATCGCCGATTGCACGTCTTTGACGGTACAACGGAACCATTCGTTTTTGTCTTCGCCTTCGTTGAGTTGACGAAATCCTTTACGGCGCAAAACGGTATGTATATCGTGGTCGGTAAAACAAGTGCCGTCCGTGCGCATAGCCGATTCTTTCAAAAGAATACGGTAAGGAATTGCCCCTACGTGGAGCTGTTCCTTGATACGTTCTTCGGCGGTACGGTCGGTAAAGCCGACTTTGATATAATTTTTATGCGATTCTACACCGACAAACTCATACGCGTAAATAGTCGGCGTAACCGCAGGGCGTTGAATAAAAAATTCTTGTGGCATAAGATTTCCTTTAACAGGAATGATTAAGTATCTTCATTTTCATATTCGGCAACAAAATTATCACCGAATTGAAATTCATCCCCTGTTTCAAATTTTGTATCTTTTATCCAATCGAATAATGAGTTAATAACATCTTCGCTGGTAGTGTTTAACAACTCTATTTTCTTTTTAAGCACTTCGCTTTTTGGATTTTTGCTTATAGTATATAATTCTAATCGCGTTAATTCTTCCGCATAGTGCCGTACTTTTTCGTTTATTAAGGTTTTAAGTGTTTTATCTTTTTTAAAACATCCATCGAAAAACTCTAAAAGGTATTCGTGTAAAATATGTAAATTTTGATAAGCCTTTTGAATTGCTCTTTTTATCGCATATAAATCAAATTCAGTAGATGAAGATTCCTTTGCTAAAGAACTATAGAATACTTCATATTCAGTGGATAGGATTTTCCTTTTCAACGCGCCTTTTTCTACGCAATACCCCACACATGAAGTAAAGGTGAGTAAACAACTTGCACTAAATAAAGAAAGAGATAAATCTTTAACTATATCACAACAAGTTCTAAATGAAAAATATAACACCAAAGAAATTATTGTTGCGAAAATGGATAAAAAGCAGATACGTTTGTTGTATTTCATAAAATACTCCTTTTGTTAATTTTCTTACTTTATATATAAACGAAAAGGGGTAGTTTTAAGCGTTATTCCATAGGGCGAATCATAGACTCGATAAAATCGATTTCTTTCTGCGTTAAACCGTATTTTGCGTACAATTCTTCATCCGTCCAAGGTTTAGAAAAATCTTGCATAGGCACAAATTGATACACTTTATTTGTTGCGTCTTGCGTTATTTTTGCTAATCCCATCATAAAGTGGAAAAATTTTGTTTGTGTATAAGATAAAGCGTTTTCGGTTGTCGTTTTATCGTCGAACGGACCAATAACAATATAAGTTTCGGTACAAATGGAATTTGGTTCTCCAACAATAGGCTTTATCCAGTCTTCTTTCATATCACCAGAGCCGATTGCCTTTGGAATATATAGTTTCCATTTGTTTACCCAATCGCTTTTTT
>JBGVQH010000034.1:0-2434 GCA_045127475.1 Candidatus Scatosoma sp. | reverse complement strand
CCACCGTTGCCGCCTGCCATTAATAAATTGATGAAATTCCACATAATATTCAATCCTTTTTCTTTATGTTTGCGTGCAGAAACTGCCACTTTCTAAAAATTACTAATTGATTATACCATACTTGCATAAATATCGCAACTGTTTTTTGCGCTCTTTTTGAAAAATTTTTCTTTTTTAAGAAAAGGAGCAAAGCTTGTCGCCTTGCTCCGCATTCTATCGATTATTTAATCAAACTCTTACCCGTCATTTCTTTGGGTTGTTCGATGTTCATCATATCCAAAAGGGTGGGGGCAAGGTCTGCCAAAACGCCGTCCTCGCGCAAGGTTACGTTTTTGTATTCTTCCGAAACCAAAATCACGGGTACGGGGAAAGTCGTGTGCTGGGTAAACGCGCCTACGCCGTCATCGGCAAGCATTTGGTCTGCGTTGCCGTGGTCTGCCGTTACCAACGCGCTACCGCCCATAGCAAGGATTTTGTCCGTTACCTTTTTCACGCATTCGTCTACTGTGTGTACGGCTTTTACCGCCGCATCCATAACGCCCGTGTGCCCAACCATGTCGCAGTTTGCAAAATTCAAAATGACCACGTCGTATTCGCCCTTGTCAAGCTCTTCTAAAACCTTTTCAGTAACGGGATAAGCGCTCATTTCGGGCTGCAAATCGTAGGTCGCTACCTTCGGGGAGGGGATTACGATACGCGTTTCGCCCTCTACGGGGGGTTCTAACTTCGCGTTGAAGAAGAAAGTTACGTGCGCATATTTTTCCGTTTCCGCGATGTGGAGCTGTTTCAAGCCCAAAGACGCGATATACTGAGGCAACGTGTTTGTAATTTCGTCGGGGGGGAATGCCACGCCGACGTTTTCAAAGGACGAATCGTACACCGCAAAGCCTACGTAGGTAGGAGCAAGGAATCCGCTTTTTCTTTCAAAACCGAGTGTTGTACCCGTCTTTGCGTCCACGAACGGGAAGTTCTTTTGCGAGAACATACGGGAAATTTGTCTTGCTCTGTCGGGGCGGAAGTTAAAACAGATAATGCTGTCGCCCTGCTGAATAAGCGCGATGGGCTTTCCGTTTTCCGTCAAGTTGGTGGGCAAAATAAATTCGTCGGTTACGCCCTGTTCGTAGGATGCTTTCGCCGCGTCTTCCGCCGTGCCCTCAAACTGTACGCCCGTTCCAAGGGTGAGCATATCGTACGCTTTCTCTTCTCTATCCCAGTTGTTGTCGCGGTCCATTGCGTAATATCTGCCTGCAACCGAGGCGATTTTACCAAACGAAAGCTCGTTCATCTTATCCTGCAACTCTTTCAAGAAAGCTGCGCCTGAGGTGGGGGCAACGTCGCGCCCGTCCGTAAATGCGTGCACGTATACGTTGTCTAAACCCTCGTTTTTCGCCATTTCAATCAGGGCGTAAAGGTGTTCGGTGTGGCTGTGTACGCCGCCCGTCGATACCAAACCGTACAGGTGTAAATTCTTACCGCTGCTTTTTGCTGCGTGCATAGCGCGGAGCAATTCTGCATTTTTGAAAAATGCGCCGTTGCGAATATCTTTGGTGATTTTCGTCAAATCTTGGTAGACAATTCTGCCTGCGCCGATATTGAGGTGTCCAACTTCGCTGTTGCCCATTTGACCGTCGGGAAGACCTACGGACATACCGCTTGCGCCAAGCTGTGCATTAGGGTATTTTGTTTTGAGTTCGTTGACGTATTTGCTGCCGTCTGCAACGATTGCGTTACCGACCGACGAGGGGTTAATGCCGTAACCGTCCATGATGATAATGGCATAAGGCTTTTTCATAAAAATATCTCCTAAAAATTCAAAATGGTGGGGGCAGGTATGCGATGAACGAAACCTGTCCCCCTAAAATAGTCTGTGCGTATTTAAGATTATTTATCAAAGTTTACGATTGCCGCAAAGTCAGGCGCTTTCAAGGATGCGCCGCCGATTAAGCCGCCGTCAATTTCTTCCATCGCCATCAATTCTTTGCAGTTGCCTGCATTCATACTGCCACCGTATTGAATACGGAGTGCTGCCGCGCAATTAGGGCAGAACATTTCGCCCACCGTCTTACGGATGAACGCGATGGTTTCGTTTGCTTGCTCAGCGGTTGCGGTTTTGCCCGTACCGATTGCCCAAACGGGTTCGTACGCAATAACGATTTTGCTGATATCTTCGATGCCTTTCAAACCTTCATGGATTTGCGTTGCAAGGACTTCTTCCGTCTTGCCCGTTTCTCTTTCTTCGAGCGATTCGCCGATACATACGATAGGGGTAAGGCCGTTTGCAAGAGCGGTCAACGTTCTCTTGTTTACCGTTTCGTCCGTTTCACCGAAATACTGACGGCGTTCGCTGTGGCCGATAATAACGTATTCAACGCCGTATTCAAGGAGCATCGCTGCGGAAATTTCGCCCGTGTACGCGCCTTTGTCTGCAAAGTGT
>JBGVQH010000033.1:0-9495 GCA_045127475.1 Candidatus Scatosoma sp. | reverse complement strand
TAATCGCAATACAACCATCCCCATCATACGCAGAATCCGGCGCAATCTGTACGTCGCTGCATACGTCCACAGCACCAACCTTATCCATCCTTTGCAGCGCAGTAGTCAACTCGTCTTTGCAACCTGAAAAACTCAGACCCGATAAGCCCATACCGATATCCAAAACCGTAGCGTTATCAGGCAGCATCTCACGCACTAAGGCGCAGAGCATATCCAGCATATTTTTCTTACCGATATCGTTGGGATTAGAACTCCCCACAATTCTTCTTTCAATCAGCTCGCCTCTTTCGTTGACAATGACGGCTTCCGTTTTCGTACCACCGCCATCTACCCCCAAGTAGTATTTCATTTTTCGTAATCTCCTACGATTTCCACAATCGTACGCCCTTTTGCAAGCTCCGCCTTTGCCGCATCTACGCCCATACCCGTAAGCGTATCGCAAATGCGCGCCGCGCGGTCAAAGAGCTTAATATTCGTAGGCGCAACGTTGACCATCAAATTCTCAATGACCTTGCCCGTACGCACCATCGATACCGTTGAGAGCATATTCAATACCATTTTGTGCGCCGTCCCTGCTTTCAAACGAGTAGAACCCGTCAACGCCTCCGCGCCTGTGTCCGTTACAATCGTTATCTCTGCCTGTTGAGAAATGCGGTTTACAGGGTTGCCCGACAGCGCCACCGTATGCGCGCCTTTTGTTTTTGCATACGCCAGAGCCTCGTAAATGTACGACGCGTCCCCCGAAACGGAAATGCCGACCACCGTATCTTTTTCCGAAACCGCAACGTCTTCCATATCGCGAACGCCGTATTCGCCGCTGTCCTCCGCGCCTTCCGCCGCCTTGAAAACAGCATCACGTCCCCCCGCAATCACCCCGATTACCTGTTCGTACGGAACACCGAACGTAGGGGGACACTCGCTGGCGTCCAGCACGCCCAAACGCCCCGACGTACCCGCTCCGACGTAAATCAAACGGCCGCCCTTTTGAAAACTGTCCACAACGAGTTCCACCGCCTGCGCAATTTGAGGCAACGCTTTCTCCACTGCATACGCCACCGTCTTATCCTCGTTGTTCATTGCCGTAACCGCCTCCAAAGCGGTCATTTTGTCTAAACCCATCGTACTGGGGTTTCTCCGTTCGGTATTTTTCACAATATCACCTCTATTCTATCATCTCAAACAATTCCGTTTGATTGCTTTCCATTTCAAAAATAAATTCTTTTCCCTGATACTCTTTTCCGTCCGTAAACGCCTTGATTTTGCACGCAAAAGGCAGTTTCAACGCGACACGTCCCCCCACCTTTGCCGTAATTGCCACAAATTTTGCGTTGGCGTATACGATATTTCCAGCACTGTAAATGGGCACGCCGACACTCTGCAAACAACGCCCTAAATCCTCTGCGGTAAAGGCGCTTTCTCTCTCTATGCGTGCTCCGTTTTTTAATACTAGCGTATTGCCTTTGCGCTGGTTTTTAGTATCGGCAATATATAAAATGCCGTCGTATGCGGCTTTTTGACTGTCAGTCATATCCGTAGCCAAATACAAATCGTACGGAGCGCCAAGATACCCTATTTCTTCAAGTTGCGCCGACGTCGTACGGGTAAAATATTCGTTAGAGCCCCTTTCGTATGCACGCTCGTCTAACACGACCGCAAGTCTGCTAACACCGTCAATTTTTTCGTTCATTGCGACACGGTATGCCGCTAACGCCCGTTTTACAAGCTCCATCATAGCAGGAGTATCGTACCAACCGCCCCACATATCAAACCACCAAAAAGCGTTTTTGGAACACAAAACCTTCGCAAAAGAACGGAGCATCACCCAAAGACTTTCCTTTTCCGTTTCAGGTCCTTTAAAGACGGGTGCGCGGTGGTATTGCACCGTCCGTTCCCCTGACATCAATTCTGGGTTGGTATCGGCGAGGTATTTGGTCTTGTGCGTCCGCACGTCCGCCTCTAAAAACCAAATTTTTCCCGCCGCCGATGCGCTGTCCATCGGTCCGTGATAATACCAATCCTTTGCTGTTTGACGGGAATCCGCATACGCAAACGGAGAGGCAAAGAAATCGATATTTCTATCGTGTAACAGCTTAGACACCGCATGATGCCCACGGTCGCACGGCGTCTGCCCCACGTATCCGTAGAACGTCCCGACGAGTAAATCCCCGTCATAGCCCTCTTTCACGTGCGCGGCAAATTCCCGAATCGCACGCGCAAAACCCTCACCGTAAAAGCGCATATAGTCTTCAAAATATCTCTGTTTCCGTTCGTCCGCAAAAGGCGCTCGGTCGTATACAGCCACCACGTCGCGATCAGGCATAGGCACTTCGTCAAAGACACGGTTGTATTTTTCCTGCAACCATTTTGCAAATGCTTTCCGCGCAGGCAACGAGTAATCGAGCGCACCCGTACCCGTACACATGGCAAGCCATTCCTCCGTTTGCATACCTGCCACCTGTATTGCGATTATGTTTTCGCTGTATGCAAACGTGCGCACGTAATCACATAATTTCGTCAAAAAAGTCTTTGCATCCACTTTCCACTTTTCCGAAAAAACAGACTGCATATACGTTCCGCCGTCGCTGTTTTCCGTCAGCTCGTCAGGATTTTCCTTTCGCCACCACTGCGGCGTATTTAGATTCACGCGGAGCATAATATATGCCTTGCGCGTTCCGTCCCCCACGATTTTTTGAACGCTGTTATATAACGGCGAAAAATCGTAGTTATCCCGTGATTTCCATATATGGTCGCCAAAGGGTCGAATTCCCGAAAATTCGTTAATCGGACAATCCCCCATGTATACGCACGCGCAGAATAAATTGTAACCAGCACGCTGAAACCCAACGTAATCGGCAGCATCCTCCAAATAGGACATATACGCCGCAGGAACAATCCGCTCACCGTTCGCCTCGATTATTAAGTTGTCATACTGTTTTACAATTCGCGCATTCATAACCTTTTCGCTTTGCTAAAAATCCGTCGCCTTTTAAAAAAAATGCACATACTGCTACTGTAGCGTATATTATATCATAGTATTTCCTCTTTGTCATTACTCTTAAATTGCAAAAATACGCGCAAAAGTTGCATTTTTTTCAAATAATTTTTTCCCTGTTCCAAAATCAATATAAAAAACTTGGGGAAATAAAAGTCAAAAAAAGTGCAAAAACTTTATTTTTTTTAGATTTTCTCATTCTTCGACGGCATTTTTCCTAGCTTTTTTAAATATTTTTACACATTTTTCTTTTCTCATCCCTTACTTTTCAGAAAATCCTTAGTTCTCAAAAGTTTCAAAAAAGTATTTGTTTCACCATTCCTTTTCGGCTTCATAAGGCAATTTTTGTTTGGTAGAATAGCACTTTTGCAGACGATAAAATTCTTCTAAAATTGTAAAAAACAACCAGGAAATGCAATTTTAGAGCACATTTTTGCTATTTATGCATAATGACAAAAGGAAATTTTCGTGATATAATAAATTTATTAGATATGATTATGGATGAAAAGATGAACAATAAAATTTATCCTGACGTTGGAAACATTTGCGAAACGGAAGGTCCTGCGCTGATCACCTTTGAAAGCTGTTCGCCGTGGAAAACCGCGAACACGTCTTTCTATTGGGTAAATTTCGAGTACCCCCTGTATCATAAGCAAACGAATTGGGAAATTGCCATCGTGCTCAACGATCAGATTATGCACCGCCTCAACGGAGAAGAAAAGCTGATGACGGCTGGTATGGCATGCCTTATTGGGCCAAAGGATCAACATGCTTTTTTTTATCCCAACCGAATAAAAAATCAATATCAAGCCATTTGTATTGCCGCACAGGATCAATACATGCGCAATCTGTTGCAAATGTATTCGCCTACATTATATGATGAAATTTGCAACACAACCCAGCCCTTGTATTTTTCCTTATCTCCAAACTCGCTCGATAAATTTACGAATATGTTTTTGGATATTCAAACCTTGAAAGACGAAAGCACTCCGTATACCGAACAGCAATGCAATATTATTTTTTCGACCATCTTATTGAAATTTATCGAACAATGGCAAAAGGGACAGAGTATCCCCACGGTGTTAAAACCGCTGATTCAGCAATTAAACAATCCGCTGATTACCAGCGAGCAAATCAAGGCAGCGCAACAATCCCTGCCTTACAGCTATCCGCAGTTGACGCGTATTTTTAAAAAGCACATGCACTGTACGATTACACAGTACGTCAACCGCACCAAGCTGCAATATGCAAAAGATTTACTCTCGCTTACGGATATGACGTTGATGGAAATTACGAACGAGCTGAATTTTGAATCCCCCAGCCATTTCCATTCGCTGTTTAAAAAATATTTCAATATCACCCCTGCAGAATACCGGAAAAATCATCCCGTATTTCAACAAAGCACCGAATAACCTTAATCCCTAGGATAGAGAAAATATCGCCAAGCCCATACACGGGTGGCGATTTTTTTATTGATAGCTTTTACGGTATTGCAAAGGGGTTTTCCCCGTCATCTTTTTAAACCGCTGAATAAAATTATTGTAATCGGAAAAACCGCAACGCTCCGCAACCGCTGTTACGGAAAGCGCCGTCGTGGTCAACAGGTGTTTTGCGCGCGCAAGTTTTCGTTCTAACACGTATTGCTTGACGGGCGTTGCAAAATTCTCGCGAAAAACCGTGTACAGCTGCTGACGATTTAAAAAGAAATTTTTACACAAATCTTCTGCCGTCAACGGCTCGTGCAGGTTCTCCTCGATAAACGTTTGCAATCTTTCCGCTAAGTCATTTTCCTTTAATAAAATCGCCTCAGACAGCCAGAATTGCAAAATGCACGATTGTAAAATTTCACAGGTTGCCGCCACCTGCTTTTCGGTGAGCACAATCAGTTTTTCGTATGCATTCTGTAATTTCTCTGCATCCATTCCGTTTTCGATTGCATACGCGCGCACGTTTTTTTCCGTGCCCACAATACGGTATTCGCCAAACAGAATATACCCGATAATCGTCTTTTCAAAGCGAATGGGCGTAATCGTTTCCCGTATACCCGCATGGCACAGATAGGAAAAGGTACGGTTTGTTTTTTTGCAAAGTGCGCACGACTCCTCGTCCGATTGACGGCATTTTCCCAACCGCTCCGGCGATTGACGAATCATACGGCAAAATTCCGTCAAATAGCCCTCGGGCGGATAGGACGTCAAAAATTGAAAATCCTTATCAAAAATGCTAATCGGCGTTTGCAACAGCTCGTACACGTTTTCAAGAATTTGCGAAAGTTTTTCTTTGTTATATTTAATATCCATAACCCTATTTTATCATATTTTTTATACAAAAACAATGTTTTTGTGTATATTTTTATCTATTATTTATAGATAAATCATGCTATACTGACGAAAAAGCGAGGCGTTGCGCTACGGGCGCAAGCCAAAAGGAAACATCATGGATGAAAGAAAGGTGGGAAACAGAGCACAGATTTGCTTTGCACAGGATATTATTATCCAGGAAAAGCGCTGCATTTTGGTACGCAACGGCTCTCTGGAATTTCTGTTTAACAAAGACAATGGGCTTGATATCGTTTGGGCGAATTTTAAGGGCGTAAACCTGTCCTTTTTGAGCAAGAACGGCTTAAACGACGGCACGCGGGATTTTACAGGCAATTTTGAGGGCGGTTTTTTATACACCTGCGGCATGGACAACGTATCTGGTTGTGTCGCGGAGAAACCCGTCCACGGCAGTCTGCATTACACCAAAGCGGACAACGCGTACCATTACGAAAAGGACGGCGCGCTCTACGTTTGTGGCGAGGTTAAGGAAAGCGCATTGTTTGGCAAAAACCTGATTTTGCACCGCCAGTATAAAATCACGGCGGATGCTCTGGAAATTTGCGACACCGTAGAAAACGCCGATTTTGCTGATAGCGAATACGTTTTGCTTTATCATATCAACTACGGGTATCCGTTCTTAGACGAGGGCTTGCAGCTGGATATTCCCGCAACGCAGAGCGACCCGCTTACCGAGATTGCCAAAAAACGGCAAGCGGAAATGTTAAAAATCACTCCCCCTATCGATAAAAACGACGAGGACGTGTATTATCACACCCTTGCAAAGGGCGAGGTCGTTTTGAACAATCCCGACGTCGGCGTACGCGTTACGATGGAATACGATACAGCAGATTTTCCCGTAACCTTGGAATGGAAGAGTATGACAAGTGGCGATTACGCGCTGGGTATTGAACCCGCTCTCACCCGTTTCGACCGTTTCACGATGCAACCTATCAAAGCGAAAAGTCAAAAAACTTATCAAATAAAAATCAAATTTCAACAAGGAGAACAATGATGAAACTCAGCGAAAAATTGTTTAAAGAAGGCAACGGCATTTTACGTTTAAAGCCCACGTGGGTACCCAGAGCGTTCTGTCGCCCTGGTAAGCGCATTAAATTGCACCCCGACGATTATTACGTGTTGGGCTTGGAAAGAGGGGGCATTGACGAAAGATGGTTTGCCTCTACGACTTGGGCAGAAAACGGCCCTGCAACCCCCGACGACGAGGGGCTTAGCTACGTTGTTTCCAAAGACGGCAGCGAACAGATGCTGCTCCGCGACCTTGTAGACGAACTCCAAGAACAGGTAATCGGCGAACTCTGGGATAAATACCATAAGTGGCCTATGTTCTCGAAATTCTTCGACAACGCAGGTCCTCTGCCCCACCATATCCACCACCGCGACGAACACGCAAAACGCGTTGGCGCAGAAGGCAAACCCGAAATGTATTTCTTCCCCGCGCAGGTGAACAACCACGGCGGCGAATTCCCTTTCACGTTCTTCGGTCTTAACCCCGATTGCACGAAAGAGGAAATCAAACAATGCCTTGAAAATTTCCACAAGGGCGACAACCATTTGCTGGATTATTCGCAGGCGTATAAGATTGAACTCGATACGGGTTGGGACGTTCCCCCCGGAGTATTGCACGCACCTGCCAGCGTTTGTACGTACGAACCGCAGTTTGCCTCCGACGTATACGCAATGTATCAATCGGTACTCTACGGCGGTCAATGCGTATCCGAGGATTTGCTTTGGAAGAACTGCCCCGAGGAAGAAAAAGGGAACTTCGATTACCTCATGGACGTTATCGACTGGGATTTGAACGTAGACCCCGACTTTAAGAAGAACCGCTTTATGCGTCCTATCGTAGACCATGAGGACGATAAGCACAAGGAAGAATGGGTATGCTATAAATGTAAGCTGGCTTGTGCAAAACGCCTTACCGTATATCCTGGGCAGAAAGTAACGATTAAAGACGGCGCGGCGTACGGTATGATTATGTTGCAAGGCCACGGCACGTTCGGCGGACACGTTATCGAAACCCCCGCGCTTATCCGTTACGGTCAGCTTACGCACGACGAATATTTTGTCAGCGCAGAGGCGGCAAAGAAAGGCGTTGTGATTGAAAACCTCAGCGAAAGCGACCCTATCGTTATGTTAAAGCACTTCGCGGAAAATCCTGATTTGGAGAAATTGAACAAATGAAAAAATGGTACGAGGGCGTATACCGTCGGCAACTGACGGATATGCATATTCACGATTGCGACGATCGATTTTTGTCCAAGTTCAACGCGGACGAATATTACGAAAATCTCGTTCGGGCAAAAATTCAAAGCCCGATGATTTACTTGCAATCGCACGTGGGTATTTGTAATTACCCCACCGAAACCGCGCGCACGCACAAACGGTTTTTAGAGGGCGAAAACGAGATTAAAAAATTGATTGCAAAATGTAAAAACGGCGGCATGAAAGTCGTTGGCTATTACAGCTTGATTTTCAATAACTGGGCGATTGAAAATCACCCCGAATGGGAAATGCAGTACGCAGACGGCAGTACGTGGCGGGATCACGGTCAGCGGTACGGGCTTTGCTGTCCGAACAACCTCGACTACCGTGATTTTGTCAAGGTACAAATCGACGAGCTGGCGCGAGAATTTAAAAACCTCGACGGGCTGTTCTTTGATATGCCCTACTGGGAAGTGCCTTGTCATTGCGACGCGTGCCGCAAAAATTTCAAGGCGGAAACGGGCTACGATTTGCCTGAAAACACCGATTGGAGCGACCCCGTATGGCTGCGTTACGTCAAAGCACGCCAGGACTGGATGGTCGATTTCGTCCGTTTTGTACGCAAGTACACCAATGAAAAAATGCCCGAAGTAACGGTGGAATTTAACTACGCCGCCGTTATCGGTTGCGATTGGTTGGGCGGTTCGACAGAGGGCATCAACGCAGAATGTGAATTCACGGGCGGCGATTTGTACGGTGATTTGTATTCACACTCTTTCGCTGCGAAATATTATTACGGCGTGACGAATAACCAGCCGTTTGAGTACATGACCTGCCGTTGCGACAAAACCTTGCGCGAACATACCATTACCAAGCCGCAAAAGAACTTGGAGCGGGAAATTTTACTCACTGCTGCACACCACGGTGCGTCCTTGATTATCGACGCAGTAGACCCCGTAGGCACGCTGGATAAACGCGTTTACGAGCGTGTCGGCAAAGCTTTTGCACGCCAAATTCCCTTTGAGCCGTATATGTCCAAGGGTAATTTGTATGCAGAAGTTGCCGTGTATTTTGACAGCAAAACGATGTACGATAAGACGGGCGGCGGTAAATACAACAAAACCTGTGCCATCGGCGCGGTTAGAAAATTAGTGGAAGACCACGTTCCTACGGCGGTTATTTCCAACGGCAATATGCGCGATTTGAATAAATACCAAATGATTATTGCACCCTGCCTGCAGGATTTTGACAACGACGAGCCGTTAAAGCTGATTGATTACGTCAAAAACGGCGGTACGCTGTATCTTTCGGGCGGCTCGGACAGCCGTTTAATCAAGGAATTCTTCGGCGGAAAAATCGTTGGGGAAACGTATGAAAACGCAAAACACAGCGGCGTGCAGCTCGGGGCAAAGGTATATATGTCCCCCACGGCAAGCGCAGGCGAGCTGTTTGGAGAATTCAACGCGGAATACCCCATGCCCTTGACCTATTATTTGCCCCTTTTAGAGGGCGCGCAAGGGGACGTGAAAGCGACGGTAGCATTGCCGTACGCAGCGCCCGACCAAAACGATACGTTCGCCTCGATACACTCCTGCCCCCCTTGGCAAAACACCGAATATCCCGCCTTTATCGAACGCAATTACGGCAAGGGTAAGGTGATTTGGTGCGCAGCAGAAATCGAATACGACGAACGTGAGGCATTTAAAAATCTCTTCAAAACCATCGTGCGCAACAATATCGTGAAAAAATACGATTGCAAGGCGGGTACGGCGATTGAGTGCGTTATCTTCGAAGATACCGACCTGTCCCTTGTGTCCCTTTGCGATTTGCAATACGACGAAACGAAGAGAAGCGCGGCTATCCCGTTCTCGTTTAAAACAGCGAAAAAACCCAAGTCCATTAAAAATATTGCAGATAACAAAAAACTGCGTTTCCGTTTTAAAAACGGCGTATGTTCGA
>JBGVQH010000032.1:0-3882 GCA_045127475.1 Candidatus Scatosoma sp. | reverse complement strand
AATCAAAATTCAGTTCGGAAAATACCGTTGCGTCCGGCTTAAAGCGAATGGAAGTGCCTTGACGGTTGGTACGCAAGCCTGTATCCTCCAAAGGTCCGTCGGGCAACCCTGATTCCACCTTTTTCTTTCGCGCGTTATATTTGGAATGAAAACTCATTTTATAAATGTGCTTGTTGCGGCAAACCTCTACGGTGAGCCATTCGGAAAGCGCGTTGGTAACGGACGCGCCAACGCCGTGCAAACCGCCCGAATATTCATAATTCCCCTGCCCGAACTTACCACCTGCGTGCAATTTCGTGAAAACAAGCTGAACACCCGAAACCTTTTCTTTCGGGTGAATATCAGTGGGGATACCTCTGCCGTTATCTTCTACGGAGGCACTACCGTCCGTGTGCAGAGTAACCTTTACTTTGTTCGCAAAACCGTTTGCCGCCTCGTCGATTGCATTGTCTACAATTTCCCACAAAATATGGTGCAATCCCTTCACACCCGTTGACCCGATATACATACCCGGGCGCATGCGTACGGCGTCAAGTCCCTCTAAGACTTCCAAATTTTTTGCACTGTACTCGTCGTTTTTCTTGATTTCGTTCTTCTTTTCTGCCATTTTTTCCTCAATACCTATGGCATTTGCTTTTCCTTTCGGATTTTTGCAAAAATATGCCATAATATTCCATTTTAATAATTATTATAACACGCTTTTTTGTTTTTTTCAAATGTTTTGCATAAAAAAGTTTGTGCAGCACGCGACATTTTTTTGCAAAAGCACCCCATATCTACCTTTCAATCACCGCCAAATCGTTCAGAGCGCGCGTATAGGCGATATATTTTTCGCTGTCGCTCATACCCTCTTCCGCTACCACAACGGCGGTAAATTCCAACCCTTTACTCTCATACACCGTCATAATGTTGATTTTGGAACGGGAAACCTTGCCCTTTGCCCCCAAATCGTTGTACGATTTCCGCAGGTATTCCGCCTTGGTTTTTTCCGAACAAATTAAAGCCTTTAAACCTTTTTTGTCCTTAAAAAATGCGTTAATGCCCTTTTGTTTGATTGCCGTAACGTTCGGCCCGTCATAACCGATTGATTGCATATTCACCCCCAAGCGCTTGGATACAAAATCGACGACTTGGTTGGTGTTGCGATAGTTTTGATTTAAGCCGTACAGCACGAAATCGGGAAAAACGCTTTCCCAGCTTTGTATTCCCCGCCAAGGGGTTACGTTTTGTGCTATGTCGCCGAATACGTTAAACGCCGCTTTTTGATTGATTTTGCGTATCAATGCGTATTCGCAAGGCGAAACGTCCTGCCCCTCGTCCACAAACACGTAGGAATATACAGGCGAAAGCCGCTCGCTAATCCCTGCGCAGATAACGCAGAGCGCATACGCGTCAGAGCGATACATTTTCTTAGACGTCATGCCGTATTTCGCCTTATATTTTTTCACCGTTTCGCGGTAAAAATAACGAATAATATCAACAAAGCTTTCCCCTGTGCCAATGGCTGAAAAGGTCTTTTCTCCGCGCAAATATCCGTAAAATTCGGCAAAAGCAATATTACCGTCCCCAATGATAGCAACACGCTCGCGTATCTTTTCTATCTCCTCTAAAATCTCCGCCCTGCGGGCAATTCTATCCGCATACAGATATACGTCTACACCGCCGATTTTCTGTTTAAAGCGTTTAAGGTCTTCCTTTTCCTTTTCAATCACTGTGCGGAGCGCAGACAGACTTTCCTCCGCCTCTTCCATAACGCGGTCGCAAAAGCGTACTGCAAACGCCGCGCTCTTATAAAAAGAAAGCATTTGCTTGTAGAAATATTCGGGCTCTTTGGCGCGCTCACTTTTAAGCGTTCCGTCGAAAAAGTCGTAAATATCCAAAACACAGTTCATAAATTCGCGGAAAGGCTTGGTATAATACAAGCCCCCCTCTTTGCGTTCGCGAATTTCCCCCAAAACGGCACGGCGAACGCGGACGGATGCGTTTTTAATCCCCTCGTACGCCGTAATTGCGTTCTTGGCTTGACGGATAATCTCCGCGATAAAATCACGGCATTCTTCTCCTGTAAACAAGCCGTAAAGATTGTCAAACACCTTGTCCAATTTCTTTTGAATATCCGCCACAAACCGTTCGGAATACAGATACGAAAGATACTCTTCGTTCTCCTTTTGCGTTTCGTCGATTTTGTCCGCGATAAAGATGTTTTCGTTTTTCAATACCTGCAAAAAATAATCCTGCACGGTCATGGTTTTCACCCGTTCCAGCTCCAAAATTGCCGCCAGCTCGTCGATAAAGGCGTTGAACGAGTTGCTCGGCGTCAAAATCAGTACGTCGCGCGGTTTTATGTCTTCGTTGTTGTACATTAAATAGCTAAGACGGTGCAGCATAACCATCGTCTTACCGCTACCCGCGCAGCCTTGCAGAACAAAGTTTCTATCTTCGGGACAAGTGATAATCTCGTACTGCTTTTCCTGTATGGTTTCAATAATATCCTTTACCGCCGTTTCCTGTTTGCGGTTTTTTATGATTTCGCGCAAAAACGGGTCGAGTACGTTCTCTTCGTCCCGATCGGCAATCTCTTCCGCTGAAAGATAATCCTTTAAGGACAAATACTCGTTTTTAAAATCAAGCAGTTTCCCGCTTTTTGCGCGGATTGCACGGCGAAGCACCGTTTTATATTCGTATTCGTTAAAGGTGAACGACGAACAGCTTTTTTGGTAATACCGACGGGCAACGGGGGTGCGCCAGTCTAAAATTTCCAAACGAATATCCCCTTTCTTGCCGATATAATAGCTGTTATACCCCTCGATATTGTCTATTAAGTCCATGCGCGCAAAGTACGGCTCGTCAAAAAACGGACGGTAAGCTTGCATTTTTTCATTTTCCGCGTCAATCTCGGCAAGCAAAAGCTTTATCTTGCGGTAATTTTCCGCGCTGCCACCCTCACGCTCCAAGTCCTTAATCTCCGCTTGCGCGCTCCGCATTTTATTTTTGTGTGGACGGATACGGGCGATACGCAACATTTGCATTACCGCCTCTAAATGCTCCTCTTCGTAGTTTTTTTGTTTTTCGTCGTCTAAAAGGGACAAAAACCAATCGTGGTCGCCCGACTTTTTCGTTTCGAGTAGCTTTATCAAGTTGTCATAAGGGATTTTTTCGGACATATCCCCCTCCTACGCCATACTTATCTTTAATAATAGCATATTCCAACAAATAAAGTAAAGGGTTTGAATGAAAAAAGTTCGGATTATTTTTCACGGTTTTTCGACAAAAGAAAAAACGCTTGTTCGAAAACAAGCGCGTTCGTTGGTTATAGTACTAAGTTTTGAAACAACATATACATCAATGGAATTGTCCCGATTGCAAACAAGTGGGTAACCAGCGCCATGCTTGCCGCGTCCGAAGTGTCCTTTCCGTACGCCGCGGGAATTACGATAGCATTTAACCCCGTCGGCATACACGTAAATAATATTCCGCAAATCAAAAAAGTTTCATTGATGACGGCGTTTTGCGGAATGAATGCAAATACCGCGATAAAAAGCAACGGATATACAATCAATTTCACAAAGGCAATCACATAAATCTGCCATTTCTTAACGAGGCTTAACAAATTCAGCCTACCGATAGTCGCACCCGTCAAAAGCATCGCTAAAGGCGACATGCAAAAGCTTGCGTCGCCGATAATTTTTAAGGCAACCTGAGGAAAATGGGCACTCAAACCGCTTAAACTGATGATAACGCCGATAATCAACGCTACAAACATCGGGTTTAAAAAAGATTTAAAATTAGAAACAAAGCTCTTTTTTTGCCCGTCATTTGCGCTGTTATTGCCAATCAGCAATACGGGTACGCCCCACAGATAAATAATAAACCAAAGCGGCA
>JBGVQH010000031.1:0-2115 GCA_045127475.1 Candidatus Scatosoma sp. | reverse complement strand
AAAGTCCACCCGAACGCGCAAAAATTCTACCGGAATAGGACGCATTATCCAAAATTCCCTCTTCCAACGTCGTGATATCGATATCTCGGCTATCATACAAAGCCTGCAATTCTTCAAACGTCAACACCACGTCCACAAAAGGCTTCACTTCGTCAAGCTGCGCTTCCGCTTTTTTCGCCGTACAAGGCCCGATAAATACGACTTTCGCCGTTTTATCCGTTTGCTTAATATATTTTGCAAGCGTTGCCATCGGGGAAAGATTATGCGATACGTGTTCTAAAAGCGCAGGGAACGCCGATTTCACGTACGCCACGAACGCAGGACAGCAAGAACTCGTCAAAAACCCCTTTTCTGCAAGTTCTTTGGACTCGGCTTGGGCTACCATGTCTGCGCCGAGTGCCACTTCAATTACTGTATAGAAACCCAATTCTTTCAAGCCTGTAATCACTTGACCGAGTTTCGCATAGCTAAACTGACTAGAAACAGACGGCGCAACGATTGCGTAAACTTTATAGTCTTGATTTTGATTGCTATTCTTAATCAGTTCAATCGCATCTAAAATATACGATTTATCCATAATCGCGCCGAACGGGCATTGATAAACACACGCGCCGCATTGGATACATTTTTCGTCGTTGATTTCCGCCGTGTTGTCTTCTTTGATGGAAATTGCCTTTACCTTACAAGCGATTTGACAAGGGCGTTTTCTATCGATAATCGCGGAATACGGGCACACCTTTGCACATGCGCCGCATTGCACGCATTTCGTTTTATCAATATGCGCTACGTGGTTATTATCAAACGTAATCGCACCGCGTTTACATACGTCTTCGCAACGGTGTGCAAGACAGCCTCGGCAAGACGCCGTCACTTCATATCCGCTTGCCGGACATTCGTCGCAGGCGATATCAATCACTTCGATTACATTGGGGTTTTCTTTATCGCCGCCCATTGCAATCTTTACGCGTTCAGCCAAAACCGCACGTTCTTTATAAACGCAACAACGCATCGTGGGCATTTTGCCGGGAATAATCGTTTTGGGAATATCCAAAACGTTTTCAAGCAAAGTGCCTTTCCACGCTTCACGCGCCACTTCACGCAATACTTTATATTTTAAATACTGGACTTTTGTATCGAATTTACGCATTTTTCTCCTTCGTCCTTAGAAATAACTTACCTTTATCCGTTTGCCTATCTTCTTCAAGCACACCGACAATTCTTCCACCAAATTCATTTTAATACTGAACGTTATCGGCAAATCAGGATTTTGATGTGCGGGGTTAATCGCTCTACCTACATAGAAATTGATATCCGTCGCTTCTTCAAAGAGTAAACGGCAAATCATAGACGCGCCGTCACGCTTAAAACTCCAATGTTCGTAGTGTCTATTTTCCCCTAAATAATCCTTGGCGTATTCCAATACCTTATTGATGGTAATAACGCCTTCCGTCACCAAATCCACACCTTCCAATTCCGCCGTAGGCGGTACGTCTGCACTTTCAAAATTTAACGTCGCACGCAAAGGTTTTCCTAAATATTTCGCGGCAATCGACGAGGTTGTGCCCCCGCAAATGATATGCTTTCCTTCCTTGGAAAAGAACAATGCCATCATGCGATTGCAATCATCGCGATTGGACGGCGGTCCAAATAAAATATTCATTGGCTCGCGCTTACGGATTTTCACCACACAGGACGTCGTATCGTCGCCCGGTTTATTTCCATACAATTTATCACACTCATCCACGAGCATCGTCGCCATATTTTTCGCCGTATAGCCACAATAGGAAACAGCCGTCATGTATTCGATAATCTCTTCGCGTTTCCAACCGAAATTATATTTTCCACCCAATCCAGCGTGAGGACAACCGTCGCTCATAGCGATAAAACAATCGTTCTCACGGAGTTTAAGCGAAGTCTTATAAATTTTTTTGCCTTCGATATTCATTTCCGTTTTTGGATAATCGTAAGGCTGATTATCTCGCAAAACAATGACGTGCGGATTATCGTACTGAATGATATCCATTATGTCATTATTTACGATATGCATAATCGTGAACGTAGAATACGCAACGCCGCGCACCGAACAAACGGGCAAGGTCGCAGCAATCGTTTCTA
>JBGVQH010000030.1:0-2854 GCA_045127475.1 Candidatus Scatosoma sp. | reverse complement strand
ACGTCTGCACAAACAGCCGCCCCTTTTGCCAAACCGTTATCGCCGCAAAGCCCCGACGGAATATCCGCAGAAAGAATTTTTGCACCCTTTCCCTTTTGTTCGTTTATCCACCGTATTCTCGCCGCCGCCTCGCCGTCTACGCCGCCGCGCAAGCCCGTTCCAAATAGGCAATCGACAATCAAAGCGTACCCGTCCGCGCCCGAAAGTTCAGACAAAATCTCGCCGCCGCATGCAGTCCATTTTTCCTTATTTACCGCGCAATCGCTCGAAAATTTTTCCGCAAAACACGCCGTCGCCACGACACGTCCCCGTCCTTTTAATATCCGAGCGCATACGAAACCGTCGCCGCCGTTATTACCGCCGCCGCAAAGACAGAGTATTTTTCCCTTGGGCGCAAGCCGTTCCGCCTCCTCTGCCAAAGCAATCCCCGCGCGTTCCATCAACGTCAAAGAGGGTACGCCGAGTCTTTCAATAGTATATCCGTCTGCATCACGCATTTGTCTATTCGTCAATACGTACATACACCCTCCCTTTGTTACAATCGCAAAGACACTTCCGCCGCTGCAAAGCGTCGCTTTTCGCCCTCAATTTCTGCCCATAAACCACCCTCTTCGTCCACCGAAAGTAAGGTGGCAGGCACACTTTTATCCCCAAAAATCACGGTCGCGTTCCGTCCCAGATACCCAACCCGTTTCAAATATTCATCCATGCCCTTTTGCTCCGCCAAATTTTCAATCAGCCGTTCCCGAACTTCCTCCACGGACGGGGGATTTTCCATCACCTGCGCCATCGTCGTTGCGATATGTCCCAGCTCCTTTGGCAAAACGTTGCGCACGTTCAAGCCGATACCGACAAGCGAAGAACACACCCTATTCCCCGAAAACACGTTTTCAATCAAAATTCCGCAAATTTTTTTATCGTTGACGTAAATATCGTTCACCCACTTGATAACGGGGCGCAAACCGTAAAATTCTAACGTTTCACAAACGGCAACCGCCGCCCCCGCCATAATTTTAAACGCCTCGCGCGCGGGAAAATCATGGTAAAAATTGAGTTTCGTTACGTACACGCCCCCCTCGTTCGACGAAAACGACCTGCCTTTCGTGCCCCGACCGCCCGTCTGCCTATCCGCCGTTATCACGACGTCAAGACCTTGCGCGCGCAAACCCTTGGCATACTCGTTTGTCGAGCCAATCTCGTTAAAGTGTATCCGTTTTATATCCTTTTTCTCGTTCATTCGTCCTCGTCCGTTTCCCCAAGCGTTTCTATTGCCGATTTTGCCGTTTCAAAACCGTAACCTTTGCCCATTAAATAGCGATACGCCTTTTGCAAAGTAGACTGATCACACACCTTGCCACGCATATATTTTTGCAAAATCGCCGTCGCCGCGGTAAGCTCCGTATCACTATCCAACCCCTCTAAAGCGTCGTCAATCTCTTCTTCCGAAACGCCCTTTTGTCGTAATTCCATACGGATTAATCGCCCGCCCTTGCGCTTAGCAACACTCTCCACGTACGCCTCGGCGTATTCTCCGTCGTTTAAAAAATTATAGGAGCGGAGTTTTTCCACCGCATAATCGACCACAGCGGGCAAATACCCCTTACCACTCAAAAACGTCCGTACCTGCTTTTCCGTTTTTCTCGTCAGCGAAAGATGCGTCAACGCCTTATCGAACGCCGTATTCTTTTCGCTTTCCAGCTGAAACTCCGCCAAGCGTTCTTCGGTAATCACTGTGCCGACTTTTAGGCGGTTTTTCATTGTCGCCTCTAACGTCAACCCGCAACAAAACCGCCCGTCCACATACACGTTGCAACGGGTTTTGTCTTTCTGCTGAGGGGTGATTGCGGTAATTTCGTTCAAAATTCTTCTCTCCGTTTTTTTATAAAACTATCGTTATGGTTATTATACCCCAAAGTAGCGAAAAAGTCAACCTCTGCCGCAAGTTCCGCCCGGAAATATTCCGCAAAAACGACAGAAACTTTTTAAAAACCGTTTACTTTTTCAAAAAAAAGTGTTATACTGTGAGTGTAAGTATTTACAAGCAAACAGCAAGGAGCGTATTTATGGAATTTCATACAGTCAACATCCGTGGCTTTGAGGCACATTTACCTATTCTGCCACTGCCCAGCGGTATTTCTATCGCATTTTTCAACCTGCACGGGGATAGCGCACTTACCGAGCATTGCGGCAAGGAACTTGCCAAGGAACTGTCCGATTGCGACGTTTTAATCACGGCGGAATCCAAGGGCTTACAGCTGACCCATTGCGTGGCAAGAGAGCTTGGCCAACGTTATTATGCGGTCGCAAGAAAGAGCAAAAAACTGTACATGCAAGACGGCATCGAAATCACCATAGACTCGTCTATTACCACGGGTAAGGAACAAAAAATGTACCTTTCCAAACACGACGTTGACCTATTGAAAGGCAAAAAGGTGGGCATTGTGGACGACGTAGTTTCCACAGGGGCGTCCCTGCATGGTTTGGAGGCGTTGGTAGAAAAGGCAGGCGGTATTATTCATAAAAAAGCTTTCGTTTTGGCGGAGGCGGACGCAGCAAACCGCAAAGACGTGATTTATTTGGCAAAAATCCCCCTTTTTTAAACAAAAAGCACATAATATGACCGAAAAAATTGTATATTTACAGGGTGAGTTTTTTAAACTTGCCCTTTCTTTTTTTTAAAAACGCTTGCATTTCCGTCTATAATAGTATATAATGTAGGTATACCATATTTTTTTCAAGGAGTATACATATGGCAGATCTTTATCTTGAATACGACTACTTACCGAAAAAGAAACAAAGACGTCGCGCACTGAGAAAGCGCCCTCGTTGGCCCTTTGTGCTGCTCGGTTTCTTT
>JBGVQH010000029.1:0-18810 GCA_045127475.1 Candidatus Scatosoma sp. | reverse complement strand
TCGTGCAACGTACCGTCGCCGCCCAAAACTACGATATCATTTTCGCCCTGTTCGGTCAGCTCTCGTACGATTTCTTCCGCAGCTCCCACTGCCGTCGTAGTATGTACTTCGTAGACAATGTGTCTTTCTTTCAAAAGCGTTTCCAAAATGCGCAAATTTTTAAGGCTGCGTTTTTTTCCCGATACAGGATTGACGATAATATGTTGCATAAAATTCCTTTTTTTTACAACGTACTGCTTTTGTAAAAATCTTTGATTTTTTCTGTAAAACTATTATATAACACTTTGCTAAGAATTGCAATTTATTTTTTGATTTGATATACTTAAAATGTAAAAAAAATCTCGAAAAGGACGGAAAAATGTTTTATCGGTTGCCCAAAAGCCTAATCGCCTTGGCAAAATCCATGCAAAAGCCCCTCTATATCGTCGGCGGCGCGGTGCGCGACCACCTTGTCGGCTTTGAAAACCAAAGTCCCGATTGGGATATTTGCTCGCCCATGCTCGCCGAAGATTTCGCCGCGCTTGCCACAACGCACGGCTTTACCGTACACGCCGTTTATCGCAATACGGGTACGGTCAAATTGCAGGATTCCGAGCGCAACGATTTTGAATTTTCTTCCTTTCGCTCGGACGAGTACGTTCGCGGCGTGCACGCCCCCGTCAACGTATTTTTCACCGAAGATATCGCGCTGGACGCACGGCGACGGGATTTCACCTGCAACGCTGTGTATTACGACGTAGCCGCAAAAACGTACATCGACCCTTTGGATGGAATAACGGCAATACGCGAAAAGCGTTTGACAACGGTCGCCCCCGCAAACAAAGTTTTCGGCGAGGATGGACTTCGATTGATGCGCCTTGCCCGACAAGCCGCGCAACTCGGGTTTTCCCCCGATAACGATTGTCTTTTGGGCGCAAAGAAAAACGCCGCGCTCATCGACGATATTTCCTGCGAACGTATCTACGCGGAATTAACGGCAATCCTTGCCGCTGACGAAAAACATGGTATCCAAGGTGGCGCATACCGCGGCTTACGACTTTTAGAGGATATCGGCGTTTTTGCACGAATTTTTCCCGAGCTTGCCTTGGGTAAGGACATGGCACAGCGTGCTGATTTCCATAAATACGACGTTTTAGAACACTCTTTACGCACCGTCAAATACGCACCGCCAAAACTGCGCCTTGCCGCCCTCCTACACGACGTCGGCAAACCCTTTTGCATGCAGAGGGACGGAAAATACCACGCCCACCCTGTCGAGGGGGAACTCCTTGCGCAGAATATTTTAAACCGCTTAAAAGCTCCCAAGAAAACGGTGGAACGGGTATGTGCCCTGGTCAAATGGCACATGTACGACCTCGATTGTAAAACGAGCGAATATAAATTGCGCCGATTTTTGATAACGCATTACGAGATTTTGGAAGATTTACTCCTGTTAAAGCAAGCGGATTTTTCCGCATGCATGGACGATTTGCGCGATGCGCCTACCTGCGTTCGTTGGCGCAATTTGTTGGAAAAGATGCAACAAGAAAACGTGCCGTTTACCCTCAAAGCGCTTGCCGTAAACGGGAACGACTTGCTTACCCTTGGGGTCGCGCCGAAAAATTTGTCAGCGGTATTACACGCACTTTTGATGCATACGGCTGTCAACCCCAATGACAATGAAAAGACACGGCTTTTGCGCCTTGCCGCAGGCATAGAAAACGGTTTACAAACGTAAATGCCCCCTACCATGTCTAATTGAACGAATTTTCAAAAAAATAACGACGGAATATCCCTCTGTATTCCGCCGTATTTTTTTACAATTTTTCCACCGTGATACCATCCTCAATCGACGTTTCGTAAAAGCTCGCCTTATATCCGATTGCGTCTTGATACGCCTTGCCTACCCGACGGATAAACCCGTCCACCTCCGTCTTCTTGACGATAGAAATGGTACAACCGCCAAACCCGCCGCCAATCATGCGCGAGCCTAAACAAGCCCCCTCTTTTCTGGCAAAAGCGGTCAAAGAATCTAGCTCTTTGCCCGTAACCTCATACAAATCGCGCAGACTGTAATGACTTTCGTTAAGTAATCTGCCCAGCTCTTCCAAATCCCCTGCCTTTAAAGCAGCCACCGCCTTTTGTACACGGTCGCACTCCATTACAACGTGCTCCGCGCGCTTTGCAACCACCCCCGAAAGCAGATATTTGAGCCCGTTAAATTCCTTAGGCGTAATTTCCGCAAGACATTTCACGTCCGTCTTCGTCTGTAAGGCTTTGAGTGCAGTTTCCACCTCCTGACGACGCACGTTGTACTTACTTTCCACAAGACTATGCGGCTTGTTGCAATTCGCCACCACAAGACAATATTCGCCCAACTGCAGGGGGACGTATTCGTACGAAAGGTTAGAACAATCCAAAAGTACGGCGTGATCTTTCTTGCCCATTGCCGAGGCAAACTGGTCCATAATCCCGCAATTCACCCCCGCATACTTATTTTCCGCGCGCTGCGCAATCAAGGCAAGTTCGACTTTATCGTATTCAACATCGGCATATTCACAAAACGCCACCGCCGTCGCCACCTCAATCGCCGCCGAAGAGGAAAGCCCGCTACCGAACGGCACAGTGCAATCGTAATACAAATCACAACCGACAACTTCCACACCCGTTTCCTGTAAATAATAGGCAACGCCTGCCTGATAATTCCCGATTTTTAAATCTTTATACTCGTCTAATTTGTCAACGTCTAGTTCTACAATTCCGTCAATACCGCGAAACGCCATACGAACCGTTTTAACACCCGTCTTACGTGCGTATACGTTGCAACGCAAATTGAGCGCCGCAGGAAACACCTTACCACCGCAATAATCGATATGCTCACCGATTACGTTAATTCTGCCCGCCGCCGTAAACAAATCGGTCGGCTCTGCCCCAAACACGTCCTTAAACGCCTGTATTCCTTCCGTTTTCGTCATCACGATACTCCTTATTTATTTTGGAACTGTACATTTCCGCAATTTTCCATGTTTTTTGGTGAAATACCAAAAGACAAACGATACCACCCATGACGAGGCGCCGCCCGTCGGCGCGTACACCGAGGAAATTGCACGAAACCACATGGGTTTCTTCTTTCCAATTTTGCGTAGTGTTATTATACAATATTTAGGTGGCTTTGTCAACGGTAGAGTAGCAAAAAAACAGGCAATATTCGTAAGATATATGTGTTTTATGCTTTCGTTTTGCCGTCAAAAATTAAAACCGCGCCGTCAAAAAACGACACGGTTAAAATTTGCGCCAAACATACAGCCAACGAATCACAACGCTTGCACGTTCACTGCGCGGAGTTTTTCGGGATTTTTCGGATCGGGCTCCGTTTCATACGAAACCTTTTGCCCTTCCTTTAATCTCCTGTACCCCTCGGCTACAATGGCTGAAAAATGTACGAATACGTCGTTGCCGCCCTCATCACCGGCAATAAAACCATAGCCCTTTTCAGCATTGAACCACTTCACAGTACCCTGAGCCATCTTCGGTACCCCCTTCAATTTACTTAACGATAAATCTGCCGCAAAGTACCCCCGTCATTTTATTCGTTTATACTTCATATTATAGCATAAAATTTTGGGCTTTGCAACAATTCCGCAAAAAAATTTGCACTACTTTTCCCCATTTTTTTCGTTTTTTTAGAAAAATAATGGACTTTTTTCCATTTTTAATGATATAATAAATGCGTAGTTATATTTTACCTAATTTTTACCTGTTTTTCACGGGATAACAATATTAGTTCTCTATAATCTTAACAAAGTACTTAAAAGGCAGATTTATGGATTTTCTTAACGTTTTAAAAATCATCTTTTTCGGCATTATCGAGGGGATTACCGAATGGCTCCCCGTTTCTAGCACGGGACATTTAATCCTGTTTGAAAGATTTTGCCCCATCAAAGGCGTTTCGGCAGGTTTCGCTGAATTGTTTGAGTATTTAATCCAGCTCGGGGCAATTTTTGCTGTTGTTGTATTATTTTGGAACAAGCTTTTCCCCCTTGGGAAAAGCAAACAAACAAACGAAAACGGCACAGGGAAAGGCAAAATCGTTTGGAAAAAAGACGTCTTGACCATGTGGCTGAAAGTGTTGGTTGCCTGTATTCCCGCCGTTTTTGCCATCGTAATCGACCAGGTTTTTGAAAAGCTTTCCCCTTTAAGCGAAACCGCCATTATCGCGGGCGCTTTGATTGTCTACGGTATTATCTTTATTCTTGTGGAGAAATGGAACGAGAAACGTAGCCCTAAAGTTACGGAAATTGCAGCCCTGTCCTACAAGTACGCTTTCTTTATCGGATGCTTTCAGGTGCTTGCCGCTATCCCTGGCACGTCCCGATCAGGCATTACCATTATCGGCGCGCTCCTTTTAGGCGTAAGCAGAACGGCATCTGCTGAATTTACCTTTTTCCTCGCAATCCCTACCATGGTAGGCACAAGCGGATATAAAATCCTGAAAGTTATGTTGGACGAGGGGAGCATCGCTAGCGCGGAAATCGGCTACCTTTTGATAGGCATGGCGGTAGCGTTTGCCGTATCTATGATTGCCATTAAGTTCTTAATGAACTTTGTAAAAAAACACGACTTTAAGGTGTTCGGCGTGTACCGTATCTTACTCGGCGCGGTTGTCATCGGTACTTTGATTATCCCTGCTTTGATTTAAAAATAAACCTATCCATGAAAAAAAACCGCGGTTTCGTTTTTTGAAACCGCGGTTTTTCGTTTTCCTTTTAGATAAGCTTTGCGCCGACCTTTTCCAGTGCGGCAATCGCCTTTTCGGGGTTAGCCGTTTTCAAAGCAATCTTCGCCTGTCCGTCCACACCCGCGTACGAATACATATATTCCACGCTGACGCCACCGTCGCCAAGCGCAATCAACAATTCGGACAGAGCGCCCGCCTTATCGGGTACTTCCACCCCGACAAGCTCCACCTCCGACGCGATATATCCTGCACCTTTCAATGCCGAAAGCGCCTTTTCGTTGTTTTCGGTAATCAAACGCATAATACCGAAATCCTGCGTATCCGCAATCGACAACGCCAACAAATTCACGTCTGCCTCTTTTAAAATTTTACAGCAAGCACTTGCCTTTCCCGCTTTATTTTCCAAAAATACTGCGATTTGTTTAATCATAATTTCCTCCTATCGGTAATACGTTTCGCTTTCCCCTCGCTACGAGCAACCGTACCAGGAGATACCAACGTGATTTTTGCACTAACCGACAACGCGGACGCCATATCCGACGCCAGCTTTTTACGGATTTCCTCCACGTGCGCCACTTCATCAATCGAAATATTCGGCGAAAGTTCTACCACGATTTCCATTGTGTCAAGATTGTTCACTCTGTCCACGTTGATATGGTAATGAGGCTGAATATCTGCATTCTTCAACAATACGCTCTCAATTTGGGACGGGAATACGTTTACCCCACGGATAATGAGCATATCGTCGCTTCTACCCGTAATCTTATTGAGTTTCACCGTCGTTCTCCCACAAGGACAAGGGTCTGCATTCAAGCTGGCAATATCCCTCGTTCTGTATCTAAGCAAGGGCATACCCTCTTTGGTGAGTGTCGTAATAACCAACTCACCCGATTCGCCGTACGGCAACGGTTCGAGTGTGTCTACGTCCACGATTTCGGGATAGAAATGGTCGTCTTGGAAATGCATACCCGTCTTGAATTGACAATCGCACGCAACCCCAGGGCCTGCAATTTCACTAAGCCCGTAAATATCGCAAGCACGAACTCCCAAACGTCTTTCAATGTCCGCGCGCATGCCTTCCGACCACGCCTCCGCGCCGAAAACACCGCCTTTCAACTTGATATCCACACCTGGTTTTAAACCCAGCTTTTCGATTTCTTCCGTCAAATAAATAATGTACGAGGGCGTGCAACAAATAATATCTGCACCAAAATCAGTAATAAGCTGAATTTGCTTTTGCGTGTTTCCAGCCGAGGCAGGGACGACGCACGCACCTAGTCTTTCGCCGCCGTAATGCATACCCAAACCACCCGTAAACAAGCCGTAGCCGTAGGAAACGTGGATAATACTTTCTTCATCAGCACCTGCCATCACGAGCGAGCGTGCCGCACAATCCGCCCAAACGTCTATATCGTGCATGGTATATCCCGCAACCGTCAGCTTACCCGTTGTTGCGCTGGACGCATGCAAACGCACCAAATCGCGGCGAGGTCGCGCCATCATACCAAACGGATACGCATCACGTAAATCCTGCTTTACCGTATACGGTAATTTATAAATATCGTCAATCGATTTGATGTCGCTGGGTTTAAGCTTCATCGCGTCCATCTTTTCACGATAAGGTTTTTGATTTTCGTATACGTATTTGACCATCTTGACCAAGCGTTCCGATTGCAAAACCTTTTTTTGGTCATGGCTCATCGTTTCTAGTTCTTTCTGAAAGTATTGCATAATATTTTACCTTCTTTTGCTCAAATTTATACTCTTGCAAATCCCAGCTCAAACGCCTTTACGTTTAATGCACGGAATTTTTCAGGCACGCAAGCCGCTACTGCCGCCGTCATCATTTCTTTATCGAATCCACACAGTTTGCACATAGCGCCCAGCATAACGATATTCGTCGCTTTGGCACTGCCTGCTTCCATTGCCCATTGTTGCGCAGGCACAAAACAAGTTTTGTTGTTTTCGGCAAGTAATTTTTCCTGCAATCCATCGGGATATTTCGCCGCACCCGTAATACAGGGCATGGGTAAAATCTTTTCCGCGTTTGCAATCAATACGCCGTCCTTTTTCAAATAATGCTTGACACGCGCCGCTTCCAACGTTTCAAATGCCAAAATCACGTCCGCGCTCCCCTCCCAAATCACGGGAGAATAGATTTTATCCCCGATACGTACGTGCGTAACGACGCTGCCACCGCGTTGGCTCATGCCGTGGATTTCGCTGAGCTTACAATCCTTACCCGCAAGCATTGCATATTTACCAAGCACGCGGCTTGCAAGCAGCGTTCCCTGTCCGCCTACACCGGCAATCAATACGTTCATCATCTTATTCGCCCTCCTTCTTTAAAGAGTGGAACGGGCATACCGCCGCGCAAACACCGCAACCCGTACATTGATTTACGTCAATGACCACACCGTTCTCGCCCATGCTAATTGCAGGACATCCAATACGCATGCACACGCCGCAGTTTTTACAATCGACTACGTTCATCTTCGGTTTGGGGGATTTATCAAGCAGAGCGCACGGACGTTGCGCTATAATCACGCTGACTTCGGGCGAGTTGATTGCCGCCTTCACCGCTTTTTCTACTTCCTTTACGTCGTACGCGTCCACAATCGCCAAATCTTTAACGCCGCAGGCGCGACAAAGCTCGTCCAAAAGCACCACGGGCGCAGGTTCGCCTTTCAAGTTTTTACCCGTAGCAGGGTGTTGTTGGTGCCCCGTCATACCCGTCGTGGAATTATCCAAAATCAAAAGGGTAATTCCGCTTTGGTTGTACACAGCGTTAATCAAGCCCGTCACGCCGCTGTGCAAAAACGTCGAATCGCCGATAACCGCCACGTTGCGGCTTGCTCCGTCCGTCGCTTTCTTCATTCCGTGCGCCATACCGACGGACGCGCCCATACAAACACAGGTATCCACCGCCGAAAGGGGTGCTACCGCGCCGAGCGTATAACAACCGATATCGCCGTTGACCGTCAGTTTTAATTTATTCAAAACGTAGAACACGCCGCGGTGCGGACAGCCCGCACACATTACGGGGGGACGTGCAGGCACGCTTTCTGCCGCCGCCACTTCCGTTGCCGCCAAGCCAAACGCCGCCTTGATTTTCGGCACGGAAATTTCCCCTTGCAACGAGAACAACGCTTTGCCCTCACATTCAATCCCCGCCGCCTTTAACGTATCCTCAATAAAGGGTTCTAATTCCTCAATTACGTACAGTTTGCTGACCTTTTTTGCAAACTGCGCAATCGCGGGAACGGGTACGGGGTGTACCATGCCGATTTTATACACGTTGGCGTTGGGCAACGCCTCTTTTACGTATTCGTATACCACGCCCGAACATACCACGCCGATTTCCCTTTCGTTGGTGTATTCCGCGCGGTTGCACGCCGCCGTGCAAGCATACTCTAAAATATCCTTATCCCGCTGTTCCACCACCACGTGGCGCTTGATTGCGTTTGCAGGCATCATGACGTATTTCGCCGCCGATTTTTCGTACGGCTTTACCCCAACCTCTTCACGGTCGCAAAGTTCCACCATACCGTGAGAATGTGCCACGCGCGTCGTTTCTCTCAACAATACGGGGGTATCGAATTTCTCGCTGATTTCATACGCAAGCTTGACAAATTCTTTGGCTTCGTTCGCGTCTGACGGCTCTAACATCGGCACGTGTGCGCTGCGCGCGTAATAACGGCTGTCCTGTTCGTTTTGCGAAGAGTGCATACCCGGGTCGTCCGCAACGACGATAACAAGCCCCCCGTTTACCCCCGTATACGCTGCGGTGAACAGCGGGTCTGCCGCCACGTTCAAACCTACGTGTTTCATACACGCCATCGCCCGTGCGCCGCCTACCGCCGCACCGATTGCCACCTCGACGGCAACCTTTTCATTCGGAGCCCATTCCGCATACACGCCCTCGTGCTTTACGAAATTTTCTGCAATTTCCGTGCTGGGCGTACCGGGATACGCGGATAAAACCTTTACCCCCGCCTCGTATGCGCCGCGCGCAATCGCTTTGTTTGTCAACATCAATTCTTTCATATCTCTTTTCCTTTCGTTTTTTACTTAAAATTTTCCGCAATCACCGCTCTGTCCACATCCTTGACAAAGCCGTTGAACGTGCAAACGCAGACAATCTCTCCCGCATCATTACGTAAAATCACTTCGCTGACGGTGTTGTGTCCCGCGCGCACCTTTTCCCTCGCCTCTGCTATCACGTACGGAGGCTTTGCCGCGCGCACGTAATCGATATGCCCGCCCTGCGTAACCGTCATCGGGTGAATATGGTTTGCGTGCACCGCAAACGTGAAATCCGCCAAGGTATATAACATACCCCCTTGCGCCGTTCCGTTTGCATTAAAACACTGCTCAGTAATGGGAGCACGTATCACCGCTTTTTCGGCGGTCAATTCCAAAATTTCCGCACCAATCAACTTAATAAAATTATCGTGCTCAAAAATCTTTTTCGTCAATTGCTCGTCCGACATTTTCTCTCTATCCTAAAAAATTATATTGTTATTATTATATCACGCAACGGGGGTGTTTGTCAATATCTGCAAAATAAAAAACGGCTCGTTTTCCATACAAACAAGCCGTTTTTTCGATTATCGCTATTTATTTATTTGATTGTTTTCACCAACGCATAGCCGTCTGCGACCTTATCACTCTTGCCGTCTTTCCAAGAGCCCATACGCTCCCACGTGTGCGGACCTACGTAAAGGGGTTCTTCTTCCAACGCGTGGAACGGCCCCATCAGGTTGCGGTTGCCGATTGTAATCACCAGCTCAATTTCGTTTTCGCCCTTCTTCAGATATTTGGAAACGTCCAGCTTTTTACCAAACATCATTCTGCCGACGTACGCACCGTTAATTTTTACGTCAATCAAATGGTAATTCCAATCAATCACCAAATCACAATTGGTATCCTCTACGCATACCGTCTGTTTCAGGGTTATATCCCCCGCAAAGAACGGATACCCGTCTTCCAAAAGGTCGACAATTTCCTGCTTTTGTTCTCCCAAACGGAAATTGTCGCCGATATAAATCGCGTTCTCCTTGCCCTTTTTGAAATCGCCGTATACCCCGAAATCCCCACGCAGGAAAATCGCCTCGATATCCGTATCGTATGCAAGACAGTTTTTCAAGCTCTCCGTAACGTTGTCGCCAATCATAGCGTAATACACCTGTTCACTCTGATAGAAATCAATTTCAATAACCACTTCGTTTTTGCCAACCTTAACAAGGTGTGCAATATCATATTCGAGGAGCGCCTTTTCCAGCTCTGTCGAGCCAATTTTTTCGACTGTAACACCGTTTACCGAAACGCCAAGAGTGTTAGTATCTTCGGCGAGCAAAGCGCATTTGGCGGGGGGCGTAGTCGCGTTGAACTCATATTTGAGATACAATTTGCCCTTATATCTGCGCTGTAACATTTCGTTAAATACGCCCATGTGGTGGATCGGCTCGCTGTACGTTACGCCGTCCGTCGAATAACGGATATAATCAATGGTGAAGAAATTATCCACCTTGCCTACAACCTTAAATTGTTTGCCCAAGCGGAGGGGTTTTCTGGGCATTTCTTTTACGGGCGTCTCATTGCTAAAATACAGCAAATACGACTGCCCTTTGTCAAAGTGGAGCTTGGTCGATACAACCTTATATTCGTCCCTTAAAATGTCATAGGACAAGAACGAACTAGCATCTTTTAAGAAAAATTCAATTTCCGTTTCGTCGCCTACGTTGACCGCATACAGGAAATATCTCCCCTCTTCATCTTTACGTAACGTCGTACGCACGGTGGGGTTTTGCGTACCCGTATACAGCTGTGCCGAGATAATTTCTTCCCAATCCGTGTTCGTTTCCAAATAATCGTAGCTATACTCATTCCATTCAAGATAGGTCGGCTTTTCGTCCAAAAGCAGAACTTTACCGCCGTTTTCTACAAATTTACGGAGTAGAACCTCGCTAGTTTTATCCATAGTATACAGTTTCGGGAATACGATAAAATCGTACGAGCAGTTGCCGAGAATAAGCTTATTACCCTCTACTCTGCCGTACTTTGCCAGCAACGTTTCGTCCAAAAGGTGGAAAGGAATTTGCTTTTGCGTAAGCGTATCCACCGCGTCCAAAAGCTTGACATCCAAATCGTCCACCGTTTTATAGAGAGGCTCGCAGAAACGTTTAAAGACAAAATAGGTGCTGCGTATGGGGTGGAACATCGCTACGTTGACGATTTCCTCGCTCTCGGCAAGGGTTTTGCCAAGATAGGAAAAATAATCGTTGAACTCTTTGAAATTTTTCTTTACCCAAGGGTTAACAGCCGAGAAATGCGAGGGGTAATCCCGTTTTCTTTGTCCATGTTCGGTATACGGCAACAAGTGCTGACACATCAAGTTGATACCACCGACATACTGAAATTCGGCAATTTCTTTGAGTTCTTGCGGCGATACATCCCAACCGCAACACGCAAAAGTTTCGGTAAGCGTTTGCTTTTTACCAAGCTGTGCTGCAACAGAAGATACTTGCTTGGGGGCAAGCGCGCCGCCCGTCCATTTGCCAAGCCAATCCATGCCAGGAATATGTTCAAATTCATAAAAAGGCATAACACCGCCGCAAGATTCCATCTGCAAGTGCATGACCTGCTCTTCTACGTAATGCCCCGTCAGCTTATATCCGTTGTTATCGCACCAAGTATATACTTTTTCGGCAAAATTTTTCAGCATCAATTCCTGCATACCTTTCCAGAACTTATACCGAAACTCGCGATAACCTTCCTTGTCTACAAACAAAAGCCCCAGCCCGTTGTAAATATCTTCGCCGTAGGTATCGGCAAAATACTTGGGCATCACGCGGGTGAAAGGGGTTGCCCAACGGTAATGTTGCGGCTCGTCCGTGAAAAAGCCTTTTAAACTGTACGTATCCCGTTTTTTGTATTCTTCGTGCGTAGCGGCGATAAACTTGTCGACTACCTCGCCGTTTAAAATATCCGCGGTAGACGCCGAGTAATGCTCGTACACGTTTAAACAATTTTCGCACGGAGTTTTCGTTCGTTTGAGTACGTCCCCTGCCAAATCGTAGGAAACGGTCGCGTTTTCGTCATATTCCCCGATGTTAAACGTCAAATATTTATCGTGGTTTTCGATGTCTTCCAGTAGCTTTCCACCTACAAAACCGCTAGGCCAACCGTTCTCGTCATAGGCATACGCCTCCATGCCCAGCTCCTGCGCTTTTTCCGAGCATGCCTTGATGCAGTTAAACCACTTTTCACCCAAATATTCCGTCTTTAAGCCGCCGCGCGCGTGCATAAAAAAGCCGCCCACGCCGTTCTCGTTCATCCATTCGATCTGTTTTACCAAGCCCTCTTCGTCCAGCTCGTCATTCCAAGACCAAAAGGGGATACATTGATATTTCTTTTCAACCTGTTTCATAATTTTTTCCCTTTATAAAAAAACGGCGAAATCCAAATACGCTCTTTTCGCCGTTTGTCATTCTTACAATAAATAGTAGGGCATCGCACTGCCTACTTCCACGCGAACAAAACCGTCTTGCACCGTCTTTTTTGCGCAAGCCTTTTTCGCCGTAGCTTTCTTCGCCACCGTCTTTTTAACGGGCGTTTCCGCCACGGGTGCAACCAACTTTTCCACAACCTGCGGATCAGGATTTGCGATTACGTGGCTGTTTTCCATGTCAGGAGCGGAAGTTTCCACCTTCGAATACCCGTTGTTTTCTACTCTTTTAATTGCATTTTTACCGATTGCCATACTCTATAATCTCCTTTGCAAGTTGTGTATATTCCACCGCACTGCGGCTGGTTTTTTTATAAGCGACGACGGGTTTGCTGTTATCCTGCGCCCACTCTACCGCGCTGTCTACGCGCACGTAACTTTCAAAAAGGCGAGTATTTTCCAGCTCTTTTAAGGTTTCCATCGTCTGTTTAAAATACTTTTTACGCTCGTCCGCTTTCGTAACGGCAATACCTAAAATTTCGAGTTTCGGTGCGATACGCTTTGCCTGCTCGCAGAACTCAAACATATTCGCGAGCCCGAACAATCCCCATGGGCTTGCCTCTACGGGAATTACCACATAATCGGACGCGCACATGACGTTCATTACCCAACCACCCAAGGTCGGGGGAGAATCAATTAGGATATAATCGTAATAGCCTTTTGCGCGAACCCGTTCTAAGCATTTTTTCAAAATCGTTTCGCGCTGCCATTTACCAAACAAATCAAATTCGATAGAGCTCATCAAGGACGTCGAGGGAACGATATCGAGGTTTTCAATCCCCGTCGGGACGATATACTCTTCCAAATCCTTTTCCCCAACGACGGCACGATAGATATTCTGTTCGCCTTTGGCGTATTCGTACGCCGTTTCCTCGTCAAAAAAGGAAATGGTCAAATTCAGCTGCATATCCCCGTCAATCATCAGGATTTTCTTGCCTGACAACGCCAAAGCACAACCCACGTTGGAACAGGTCGTCGTTTTTCCGCTCCCGCCCTTGTTGTTTGCAAATGCAATCACCTTCGTTTTGCTCATGTCTTCTCTCCGTATTTTATAACAGCCAAGTATCTAATTGACCGTTCTTTTCGCCTTTTTTTATCTCAACCGTCGGTTTTTTTACAATCGGTTTTTTCGGTTTTTCTTCGTCTTCACGCAAAAAATCCGCCAATTCCTTAATCCCCTCGCCCGTAATGGAGCTAACGGGGAAAATTTTTTTACAGCCTGCCAATTTCAACCAACGGGAAACACGTTCCACGTTGCCGTCAGGCTTGTCAATCCCCGAAACAATACCGATTACCTCGCGGTTGACCATGCTGGTTAAACAGGGCGAAAAGATGGAATAGGGCTCGTTAGACGAAAGCACCAACCCTACTACGTCCGCTTCGTACGCGTATAAGGCAAGTGCGCCGCTCGTTTCTCTCCGTTCGGTATATTCCCCAGGCGTGTCGATAACGGTGTCGAGATAATTGACGTACTGCGTCTTAAAATATTTAATTTCTTCACCGCGCAAAGCTTGCGTTAAAGTCGTTTTTCCTGCCGCAACTCTGCCGATCAACATTAGTTTTTTCATAATTTTTTATCCAAACAAAAATTAGGTTTTCGTCAGTTCGCAACAAGCGTAACCCAGCTTGTTAATACAGTATTCTCTAATCGCTGTAAATGCCGCCTCTACGGACGAAACGCTACCCGTAATAATCAGCGTTCCCGTAAATCTGTCCACAAACCCGATTTCCGCGCCCGAGGATTTCATAGCAATATCCGCCGCGATTACCGCACTTTCGTAGGGAATAACCGTCAAAACGCCGATTGCACTCTTGGTGTAATCGGTCTGCGGGTCAAGCCCAAGTTTGGTATACAACGTCTCACCGGGGTTTGCGATAATGTGGCAAAGGGTGATTTGTTTACCAGGAACAAATTCCTGTATAATTGTCATTTTATCTTGTAACTGCATATTCGTTACCTACCTAAAAAATGATTTGACTTCGTCATGATTTGGCTTTCGCCATGATTTGACGGCTTTGCCGTCATTATTGTAATATTGCCATAATGCAAAACTTTGTTTTGCAATTCATGCCCGTAGGGCAATTCATGTGTAACAATTCATGCGCCAACGGCGCAATTTATTGTTATTGCATGTGACTGAGCGACAACGCCGAAATGCGACGCAAATACGTCGTTTAACCGCCGATTTGGCATTTCAGCCCGCTTTCTTCCGCCACCGATAAAAGATATTCCATCTTCTCTTGTGCAGGCGGTTCTACGCCTTTGAGTGCATAATTTCTATCCAAGCCCGCGTATTTATCCTGTCCCAAGCGGTGATAGGGCAACAAGTGATGTTCTCTCACTCCAGGCAAGCTTGCCGCAAAACGGGATATGGCACGGATTTCTTTCGCCGTATCGTTAAAACCAGGCACAACGGGGGTACGGATGACCAGCTCCACCCCGCTTGTCGCCAAACGCTTTGCGTTTTCCAAAATACGCTCGTTTCCAGCCGCCGTAAATTCCTTGTGCTTTGCCGAATCCATGTGCTTGATATCCATGAGATATAAGTCCAGGTAAGGCAAGATTTTTTCAATGTTTTCATAGGGCGCGTTTGCCGTAGATTCCACCGCCGTATGCAAAGCGTGGTCCTTACACGCACGGAGCAAATCCCTTGCAAAGTCAGGCTGACCTAAAATTTCACCGCCTGAAAGGGTAATACCGCCCCCGCTACGCCAATAATACTTTTCGTCTGCAAGCAGTTCGGGCATCAGCTCTCCAACCGTTACGTCCCTGCCGACAATTTTTTCCTTGCCGTTTTCTTGCATAGTTTGAATTTCGTACGCTTGCGATTCGGGATTGCAGCACCACGCGCAACGCATGAAACAGCCCTTAAAAAAGACAATGGTACGGATTCCCGGTCCGTCGTGGATCGAGAAACGCTGGATATTAAATATTCTGCCTTTCGTACCGTAAATGTCCATAGTAGTTCCTTAGCATGCTTTGACTTCGTCATGAATTGGCTATCGCCATGAATTGAAAGGCGTTGCCTGTCATGAATTGACGGCTATGCCGTCATTGCAATAATATTTCCACAATGCAAAACAACGTTTTGCAATGCATGCGCCCACAGCGCAATTCATAAAATTTCTATTTTAATTCATGCGGCTTTGTCGCAATTCATTAAAAGCCTTGCTGTGTTCTGTTAATAATATCGTCCTGCAACGAGCGCGACAACGTCGTAAACAATGCGCTGTATCCTGCAACGCGCACGACGAGCGTCTTGTATTTTTCAGGGTTCTTCTGCGCGTCAAGCAGCGTTTCGCGCGTAACGACGTTGAACTGCATATGCATACCCTTTTGGTCGAAATACGAACGGATAAGCGCAACAAATTTCGTCAAACCGCTCATACCCGCAAGTGCCGACGGGTGGAATTTTTGGTTGAGCAACGTACCGTTAGACGCTACGCCTTGTTCCAACTTCGCAACCGAATTTGCCGTCGCCGTAGGGCCTTTCACGTCCCTACCAGATGCAGGACCGATACCGTCTGCAATCGGCGTAAACGCCAATCTGCCGTCGGGGGTTGCGCCCGTCTGCCCGCCAAGGGGTACGTTTGCCGATACAGGATACAAACCCGCCTGGAAAATACCGCCGCGAGGGTTTTTGTATTTTTCCACTTCCTTGGTGTACGTGTTCGCCACTTCGCGTGCGAACATATCCGCCTCGTAAATATCGTTGCCGTATTTCGGACAAGTTTCGTCTATTAAACGCTTAATTTCTTGATAGCGCGCCTTTTTAACAGGGTCAATCCCCGCACCCGACGTTACTTCGTCGTAAATCGTCTTAATCACGCTTTCGTTGACTTCGATCCCTGCTTGCGCCAGCGAGCAAGCCACCTCGTTTACGACACGCTCTGCCGCTTTTCCAGTCAAACCGTAGCCAAAGTTCGCATTCATTGCATCGCGTAATTCGGTCAACGTTACCAAGCCGTCTTCAAAAACGAGTTTCTTGATTGCAAGCAAACCGTCGGTGTTGTTGGCGATACCAAAGCCCTGCGGACCTGTGAAATTATAAATTGCGCCGCCCTCTTGCAAGGATTTGCCTCTGCCGATACAATCGTCCACCATACAGGACTGGAAGGGTAACGGACAACGCACCGCGTGCGCCATATCAATCGCGTTGTTTGCGTTGACAAGCAATTTAATGAAGTAGCTCTGTTGCGTTTTATACGCCTCAAACACCTCTTCAAAGGTCGTCATTTGCGACACGTCCCCCGTCTGCGGGCCGATTTGCTTGCCTTTATCCATTCCGTTAGAGAATACGAGTTCCATCGGACGGCACATATTGAAGAATGCCGCGTCGTGCCAACCGTCCGTCTTTGCGCCCTTTTGGGGTTCTACGCAACCGATAATACAATAGTCGCGCGCATCTTCCAAGGTAAGCCCTCTTGCCATAATGGAGGGAATAATAACTTCGTCATTATAGTACGCAGGCAAACCCGTACCCAAACGGGTAAGCGCCGCCGCTTTAATCATAAAGGACTGAGGCGTGCCGTTCCAAACGCGCACGGAGATGGAGGGCTGGGGCAGAGGCACGTGCATTGCCGCCTCCAAGCACATATACGACAAATCGTTGGTCGCGTCCATACCGTGGATATTTTGACCGCCGACAATCAGGTTTTGGAACATGCCATAGCCTGCAAAACCGTCTGCCGAGCCTGCATCACGCACTTTGTTGATGTCGTTGAGCTTTACCCAAATACAATCGATAAGTTCCTGCGCCTGTTCGAGGGTAATCTTGCCTGCGTCGATATCCTTTTTATAGAAAGGATACATATACTGGTCAAATCTGCCGGGAGAAATGGAATGTCCACTCGATTCTACCTGCAACAAAAGCTGTATAAACCAGAACGACTGACACGCCTCGTGGAAATCACGCGCAGGACATTCGGGTACGTGTGCACAGTTTTTGGCAATTTTTTCAAGCTCCGCCTTTCTTTCGGGGTTCTTTTCCTTTAAAGCAAGCTCTTTGGCAAGTTTTGCATATCTGCGCGCATATTCGATAACCGCCTCGCACGATTCGATAACCGCCGCCAAGAAATTGTGTCTTTGCACGTATTCAGGATCAGCCACGCACAGCTTATCCATCGCAGCCTGCGCTTCCGCCATAATGCCACGGTAACCGATTTTTAAAACTTTTTCATAGTTTACGTTGACGTGCCCGATACCGTTATAGAAATAGTTGCCGGGCGTGAACATGCCGTGCGTTACGAAAGCCTCGTATGCCTCGGGTGCCATATTTGCCTTGGCAAGGTCGCTGTTCGTCTTGCCTTTCCAGTACGGATATGCGCCGCGCAAATCCGCTTTCGTCTTTTCGCTGATATAGAACGGGTCTGCCGCACGGGTTTCCACCGTGTCGAATTCCGCCTCTAACCATTCGTAGGAATATTCGGGAAAAACCTGACAACCGCGGGGCGCAACCGTCGCACTGCCGACGATAAGCTCATTGTCGCGAATGACAATGGGAATATGGCGCAAAATATGCGCAAACGCCGCACTACGACGCAGAATAATCGGCAAATCTTCCGTCTGCTTATAGCTTTCGGTAACAAGCAACCCGCGCGCCGATTCGATTTCGGGCATTTTTTGATATAATGCGTCGACTAATTTGTCGATTCTTGCGCTTTTTTCAATGACGAATTTGATATTTTCCATACGTTCACCTTATCAAAGTTGATTCCACAAATCTTCATGGGGAGCGGCAATAATCGATTCCGACGAGAGCTGACCGCTCTGCTTTGCATACGCCGAGCCTGCCTCAACCGCCGCCGTTACGTCGCCGACTTCGCCAACCAGCATTACGACCCCCTTGCCGCCCATACCGCGGGATACTCGCAAATCGAAAATCTCCACGCGCGACGTCTTGACCGCAATATCTGCCGCCTTGATTGTCGTCGCAGCCGAAAACGTTTCGATTAAACCGAGCGAGCCTTTCTTTTCCGTTTTTTGCGTACCGAACAGAGCCTTGATAACCTGTTCGTCAATGCGGCCCATAATAGAACTGTCTATGACGTAGCCCTCGAATTTGGAAAGCACGTGTTCCACTGCCGCCGTTACGTTGGAAATCGATCCCGTCAAAACAATTTCGTATTTACCAGGGCAGGACGGGTGCGAGGATACCATATCCACGCCCGCACTTTTGAGTGCCGCATCCGTCGCCTCTACACCTTTGGGAATATTTTTGAGTTCAATTACGCCGATTGCCTTAAACATTATTCATTCACCTTTTCAATCACAATTTTTTCTCCGTCGAATACCGTTACTCTGCCCGATATCGGCGCATATTGAGGAAGAGATAACCCCTCCGCCGCCTCGGCGATTTTATCGCCTTTGTTTATGACCTCCCCGTCTTGCACACACGGCACGCTAGGCGCACCAATATGCTGACGGAGCAAAATTTCCACTCTATTATACGCCTGTTCCCCGATATATTTGGCAAGCTTGTCAAACTTCGCTATGCCCAAAACGTTTGCCCAACGTTCGGAGGGAACCATGCGCCAATCTCTTTCCAGCGCGGGGAATACTTCGTCCTTGCCAACGTAGCGC
>JBGVQH010000028.1:0-3864 GCA_045127475.1 Candidatus Scatosoma sp. | reverse complement strand
TGATTTTGAAAGTTTTTTGCTTATAACTATCGTCAGACAGCGCCACCTCTAACGTTGGCTTATCGTTATCAAAATAAAACGGGCCATACCATTTCGGTTCACTCTGTTTCCCTAACTGCGAAACAGCAACCGCATACAAATATCTTGTACCAGAGATATTAGAGGGCGAAGAAATCGTTTGGTATCCTTGCGGTGAAATTGGCTCGCTAAAAAGGACTTGCGGGACGCTTGTATCGTCCGTTGTCCATGCGTAGTAAAACCTGCCGTTTTCACTAATCCCCGTCGTTCTAACCGTTACCGTATGCGCCGTTTTGACCGTTTGAGAAACGTTGCCGTTTATATCAATTTCCGGCTCTCTTAAATCGTACGAGCAACTATACGTTTCGCTGGAAATTTTATCCCAACCGTTCACAAACTCCTTGTTCATTACGTTGAGATGTTGTAAACCACCGATTACACCGAATGCCATAGAATTGGCCGCAAAATCGTAAACGCCTTCAAAGTTATGCGCCTCTTTTAACGAAATTCTTGTGATATTCATTTTATAAGACGTCACGTCCGCCTCAAAAAACAGGGTGTCCGTCCCTTCGCCAGATACGTAATTGAATGTGAGCGCGTTTGCTGCATTACCGTTAATATACCCTTCTATGTAAGGTGCAACTTCTCTGCCGTCCTTATACTTCTTAAATTGTACGGGTTCGCTAAAACGAAGTGATACCCCCACTTTTTCTTTTCCGTTCTCGTCTTTGCGAATTTGACCAAACGTTGCGCTTTCTACCTGTGCCCGATAATTGGTAGGTATAAACATCAAACTTCCTTCATAGAGTTTCTTCTTGCTAGATAAATACGACCAAAATCTTGCGGAAATCGTCGTACTTCCTTTTAATGCCGTGTCTAAATCGTCAATAAGGAATAGGTTTTGGTGCATATCTTCCATATTTACCACGTAAGAATCGTATAAGCCACCCGCACCATAATAATTTTTACTACCCAGTTGGTAGTCCTTTTCGGTTAATTTTTTTGCGATTAAAACGTTTTCATTGAAAAGCGTTTCTACCGTAACACCCTCAAACTCCCCGTTAAATGCCTCTGAAAGCGTCAACTCTTCTCTCTCGTCCGATTGGAATTTAGCAAACCACCTTGCAAGTTCTACAACCGAATCGCTGGTGTAAATATTTTTAGACGGAACGCCTTCTAAGGCAGGAGCGCCTACGTTTATAGAATCCCCACCGAAAATTTGAGCCCCCACAAAAGAGTTATCTACGTAAATCCCGTTAGGCTCTTCGTATGCCGCGATTGTAGCTCGTATCCCCAGCTTGAGCATATCGCGGTCGGATAAATACTTGACTTTGTTATACCAGCTATTTCCAATATTCGCCAAATTTATTCTTACGTCACCAAACCAAGTATTCGTCGTAACGTCACGGCAAACGCCTTCTGATATATCGTGCAAATAATAATCCAAATCCAAAACGTTAAGGGTATCCCCCTTATAATCTGTTTTTTCTTTTCGTCCAATGCTAAACTCCGCGCCCGTTGATAAAATTTTAGAGCTAATTTCTCTTGTCGTGTTCGGTTGATGGAAGGTATACCCCTCTTTCAAACCCGTAATTTCCACTTTGTAAATTTCCACGTAAAATTGACGGGCTACACCACCGACCTGCAATCCGACGTTGTTCACCTTAATTGCAAGACTTGTAACAGAATTCGTTCCCGATACCGTAAACGTTTGATTTACCGCCTCGTAATCGCCCAGTTCGCTAATGGCAGACATATCTCGTGTACGCAGATAGATTTTTGCCGATTCAAACGGCGCAATTTCATTTTTCGTCATAGTTTCCGCATCGCTGCGTGCAACTACGCCGTCGTCGAAAACGTCAATAGAGAGCCCAACATCAACGTAGATTTTGCCGTTAATCGCTTTATCTGCCTGCTTGGATACGAACGCATATAAGGATTTATCCCCCTCTTCCGCAAACACTTTGTCTGTCTTTGTATTGAAAAAAGGGACAAAAATAGAGGTGCAAAGCAAAATTAAAATGAATATAATTGAAAATATACCTGCAATTTTATTTCTTTTAACCATTGCTTTCCTCCCTTATTTTATTTGCCAAATACAAGTAAAACTCTTGTAACGTACCTTGAGGATTCACTTGCTTAAAGGCAGTAAACTCGTTCATAAGTTCATTTTTGGCGTTATCCTCTGCCCCCGCGGAAACGTCTTGCGCGTCTTGCTTTTCCTCCCTCGTAGTTTGTTCGTTTTGCTCAACGGCAGAAGTTTCGCTTGTTGTATTTATTTCTTCCTCTTCTGTATTAAAGACGATTTTGTTTCGTGCATCCGCACTATAAAACACCTCGTTTTCATCAAAAAAACGTTCGGCAAGCTCGGACGTGTCCATTTTTCCTATCTTATAGAAAGGAACTTTAAAGCTTGGCGAAAAGTAGGTTTTTAACGGATAATTACCAAACGTTACGATGATGGAATGCCCAATATCCCCAGGTTTATTCAAGCGCTGTAAATCGCTGGGATAAATCAAAGGCCGTACCTGCGTTTGCGTAGAAAGATTGATATCGTCGCTATGTATAGAACCGCTTTGCGAACTCGTAACAACTGTAGTGTTTCCACAAAGCTCCGAATATTCTTTACAAGTGTTCATATCGTTTGAGCCAATGAACATTTTTATACCACAGTTCCCTTTTACGATATCGGCAACTGTTTCCCCGTAAACGTTGTTGAGCTGTGCGTACGATTGTACAATCATCGTAAACCAAATTTTTCTAGAACGACCTACCGTAATAAATTTATCGAACTTTTCAATCTTTGGCATATTACCAAATTCGTCCATAATAAAGTACACGTTGCGTTCCAACGTCAAATCTTCCGTCGCGGACGCTACCTTGATAAGCGTTTTATAAATATTCAAAATAAAAATCGCCGCCAAGTTATGTCTAGTATCCTTTTCATCGGGAATCTTCAAGAACAACGCCGTAGGCTTATTGGCAAGCTGTTCGGACGAAAAATCAGACGACGATGTCAACGCGCAAATACCCGCGTCGTTAAACATTGTTAATTTTTCGTACACGATCGACATATAAGACGCACGCGTTTGCTCTGCCGCATCACACACCTGTTTGGACAAGGAATACGCTTTGGACAGCACACTTCTGCCCGCGAAATAATTACGGAGCTCTAAATAGTCTTTAGAAGAGTTTTGCAAAATTTTCGCAAGATTAAAGAAATTAAATTTTTCTTTTGTCATTCCTAAGCGCTCGTCCGCACTGTCTTCCAACATTGCAAGCAAGGTGGCAAGCGTAATACTTCTTGCACCCTTTTCCCACATAGGATCTTTTTCATTTTCGACAGGTACAAGTACGGAAACAAGGTCGTTCAAATCCTCGTACACTTCGTCAAACATCTTCTTTTTATAGACTTTTATCGCCTCGACCAAACGATTATAATCGGCATAACCTTTGCCGTCAAACTCGTACCATTTTTCCTTGCCCTTGAACGCCTCTAAGGGTTGCGTGAGGGTTAGACCGCTCGTTTCAGGTGCACCGCGACGAGCAAAAGCCTCGTTATGTGCATTGAGAAATTTTTGATAATTATCCCAAATCATATCCAAGGGATTCCAACGATAAGAGGAATACGTATCACGAAGATCGATAACCTTTACGTCATAACCACGCTCTTTCAAATGTTTGGAGTGCATCGAAAACAGCTCGCCTTTCGGGTCGGTTACCACCATAGAAGACCCTGCCGCCGAAGAGCCGATTAACTGAATCATCGGGCTTACGAAAGTAGTCGTTTTACCTGAACCGGTACTACCGATTATCAAACTATGACAAGGAGAATTGAAAACGACC